>VGDJ01000015.1 GCA_016869775.1 Alphaproteobacteria bacterium | reverse complement strand
TAAAAATAGTCTAAAATTTAGCGATTTAGAAAATCACGAAAATCACAATCCTCGAGACAATTGGCAGGTGGCGCAAGTTCTTGAGTATTTTAACATGCCGTTTAATGACTTGATATTCAAGGCTTCGCAAATTCATCGCCAATTTCACAATCCAAATGAAGTTCAAATTAGTACGCTTTTGAGCATTAAAACTGGGGGCTGTCCAGAAAATTGTAAATATTGCCCACAATCGGCTCACTACGATACCGGACTTGAAAAGCAGGCCTTGATGCCAACCGAAAAAATTGTTGAAAGTGCTAAAAATGCTCAAAAAGCAGGTGCAACGCGGTTTTGTATGGGTGCGGCCTGGCGCAGTCTTCATGATCGTGATGTTGAAAAAATTTGTGAAATTGTCGAGGCGGTTAAAGCTATTGGCATGGAAACCTGCATGACGCTTGGAATGCTTAGTCAAAAACAAAGTCAAAAACTTAAAGAAGCTGGCTTAGATTATTACAATCACAATATCGATTCATCTGAAGAATTTTATTCAGAAATAATTTCAACACGAAATTTTGAAGATCGCCTAAACACTCTAAAGAATGTACGAGAATCTGGAATGAGCGTTTGTTCGGGAGGGATTGTTGGAATGGGAGAGTCGCGTGAAGATCGTGCCAAAATGCTTATCGTGTTAGCTAATTTGCCAAAACAGCCTGAGTCGGTACCAATTAATATGCTGGTTCGTGTTAAAGGCACGCCACTCGAAAATATTGCTCCACTTGACCAATTTGAATTTATTCGCACCATCGCTATCACCAGAATTATGATGCCAAAATCAAAGGTTAGGCTTTCGGCTGGGCGTGAAGAGATGAGCGAACAAACCCAAGCCTTGTGTTTCTTTGCGGGAGCTAATTCAATTTTTTATGGTGA
Source organism: Alphaproteobacteria bacterium (assembly GCA_016869775.1). Classification (GTDB taxonomy): domain Bacteria; phylum Pseudomonadota; class Alphaproteobacteria; order Rickettsiales; family UBA1997; genus CAILUF01. The sequence goes on along the minus strand of VGDJ01000015.1, from coordinate 14,433 downwards.
AAAGTTGCTTACAACCGGCAATCCAGACTCCAAAAGAGATCAAGAATTATTTAACAAACTTGGTATTGTTGCGCAAAATTGAGGCCAGATCCAAGCTAGTGAATCGCTTGGAAGGCTTGAAAGCGCCAAATTTTTATTAACAACTACAAAATTTAAATTATGTCAAATTACGAAAAAAAACTTACCGATATAGGAATTGTTTTGCCTACTCCCGCTTCGCCCGTAGCCAATTATGTTGGCTTCGTAAAATCCGGTAATTTAATTTTCGTATCTGGTCAATTGCCAATTGAGGGCGGTAAGTTGCAAGGAATTGGCAAAGTCGGAAGTCAAATTTCGATTGATGAAGCAAAAAAATGCGCAAGGTTGTGCGCTATCAACATTTTGGCGCAACTTAAAGTGGCCTGCGATGGCAATCTCGATCGTGTTAAAAAATGTGTTAAGCTTGGTATTTTTGTCAATGCCGATCCTGATTTTAAAGACCATCCCGCAGTTGCTAATGGTGCGTCTGATTTAATTGCCGAGACTTTTGGTGAAGCGGGCAAGCATGCTCGCGCAGCGGTTGGTTCTGGTTCCCTACCTTTTGGTGTGTCGGTTGAGGTTGATGCAATTTTTGAAATCCTTTAGCGATTCTTAAAAATAAATAGTGATTTGATATTTTTTTGTTACTTTGCGAAAGTAGCTAATAGCCAACTTTAAGCCATATTCTTTATTTGGTAGCAGAGTTGTTGCCAAATTTCATCAATTAATTTCATATTCAAATACTTAGCATGCTTATTCTCGATAGGACTTTAACAAATTTAATTAAGCTAACCCTTGTTTCGGCAATAATTTTTTTGCTCTTTTACGCAACCTCTTTGGTTTTAGACGTTAAAATCAAAGAAAAAAGTTATGTTTCCCAAAAAACTTTAAATGGTCGAGGAACCTCTGAGATCAAGGCTATTCCTGATGTTGCTAATTTTATATTTACTATTAAAAAGCTAAAAAAAACTCTTAATGAGTCCCAGCAAGAAATGCAAGAAATAGCCAAAAAATCTCTCGAAGTTTTGGAAAAAAACGGCGTAAATAAAAGTGACATTAAAACCATAAATTACACAACTTACCCCGAATATGACAGAACGAGTTTGCCTTGCGATAAGTGGGGTTGTCCACCCGTTAAAGAAGTCTTAAAAGGCTTTGTGGCATTGCAAAGTTATTCTGTAAAAGTGCGTGATATTTCTAAGGCCACCCAAATAATTAACCAACTTACAAAGGCTGGCGTTGACGAGGTTGGGTCCCTAAATTTCATAATTGATTCAATTGAAAATATTAAATACCAGGCGCGCATGAAAGCCATAATTAAAGCTAAATCCGAAGCTGAGGCGACCGCTAAATCGCTAAACGTAAAACTCAAAAAAAATTGAAAATATTAAATACCAGGCGCGCATGAAAGCCATAATTAAAGCTAAATCCGAAGCTGAGGCGACCGCTAAATCGCTAAACGTAAAACTCAAAAAAATTGTAAAATATCATGATGAGGAAAATTATTACCAACCATACGCAATGCATAGAATGTCGGTAATGGCCGACCAAGGATCTAGTGCCAAAGGCTCTTATCCCGAAATCCAGCCGGGAGAAGAAGTTGTCAGGTCTTCGGTCGTTGTTACATTTGAATTTGAGTAATGAAAATAGTTTCGTGGAATATAAATTCTTTGCGCCTCAGAATAGATTTAATTAGAAAATTTGTTAAAGATTTCCAGCCTGATGTGCTTTGTTTGCAAGAAACAAAAGTTGCGAATAATGATTTTCCATTTTTAGAAGTTAAGGCTTTAGGCTTTGAATTTGTTGAGTTTGAAGGTGAAAAATCGTATAATGGCGTGGCAATTTTGTCAAAATTTCCGATGAATAACATCAATAAATTCGATATTCTTAATTATGGCCACAAAAGACACATTAGCGCCCAAATTGATTCACCCCTAGGTGCGATTAACCTTCATAATTTTTATGTGCCAGCGGGTGGCGATATTCCTGATGTAACGCTAAATCCAAAGTTTGATCACAAGCTAAAATTTGTTGATTGGATGAGTGAGTATTTCAACAAAAATAGATCTCCAAATACAATCATTTTAGGTGATTTTAATATTGCTCCAAGCCCTTTTGATGTTTGGTCTCACAAGCAATTATTGAATGTTGTATCGCATACTCCTGTTGAAGTTGAGAAGCTCATAAATCTTCAAAATTGCGGTAATTTTGTTGATAGCCATCGCGCCTTGGCAAATGAAAATGAAAAGCTTTATAGTTGGTGGAGTTATAGAGCCTTAAAGCCTTTTGAATCAAATAGAGGCAGAAGACTAGACCATATTTGGATAGAGTCTGGAGTTAAGAATATGTTGCGCGAAGCAAATATTCATAAAAATTTTAGAATCGAAAATAACCCTTCTGATCACGTTCCTATTTCAATTTTGCTTGAGAGAGTCTAGTGCAATAATTATTACTACAAGTTAATAAAAATAAATAAAAAACTATATTTTACGAATAAATATTATTTTTAAATAATTTGTTGTAATTTTATTAAGTTATACTAATATAGTATTACAGTACAATGCTTGTATAAAGCATAAATTTACAAAAGCGCACAATTCTTATTAAAAATATGAAAGTATTTTTATATAAAGCGCGCTATTTATATTTATGTTTAAATCCGATATGCATATATAAAACAACTCTTCAATGAGCTTTGGGAACATTATTAGGGGAGGGGTGTTTATTTGCAAAACGCGGGCACGATAAAAAAAGTCGGGAAGTAGTTTTTATCGCACCCGCTCACGCAATCGATGGGTTTGCGTCGTGTTGTAAAAGTAAAATTTTACGAAATAAAATTTAACAAGACAAAAATAATACACAATATTTTTTTAAGCCAAAAGCAAAATATTTGTAAAGTCATTTTGAAATAGAATTTAAATTTTTTTGCACAGATTAATCATCCTCTTATTTCGTTAAAATTTTCTATTAAATTAAGCTCTCAAAATATCAAAATAAAAATTAAGCAAATCTCAAATTAAAATCTGCGAAACAAATCAAAATTTTTTTCACATAACCGTTTTTTATCTTGAAAAAAATTATCTAATTACACTAAATTTATTTAATTAAAAATAGTCCATAAAGTTAGTCTAAAAAAATCTTTCAGCTAAAATCTGCAACAAAAAAACCTAGCTCGCGATGCTTTATCTAAAGGGTCGTTTTGTTCAAACCAACTATAAAAATTATGAAATTTAAAAAAATATTTCTTATATCGACTTTTGTTCTTATTGGATGCTCCAAAGAACATCTCGGCAAACATAATTTTTCCACTGACTCAGTTAAAAAAAATGAATTTTGGTGGCCAAAAAAAGTCAATCTCGATCCTTTGCGCACCAATTCTCCAAATTCCAACCCTCTAGCTGATAATTATAATTATCCTTCGCAATTCTCGCGTCTAAATCTAAAAGATGTTAAAGATGAAATTAAGAAAGTTATTACAACATCACAGGATTGGTGGCCAGCTGACTATGGAAATTACGGCCCTTTTTTTATAAGACTTGCTTGGCATAGCGCAGGCACGTACCGGACTATTGATGGAAAGGGTGGTTCTGATGGCGGTCAAATTCGTTTTGAGCCATTAAACAGTTGGCCTGACAATGCGAATCTTGATAAAGCTCGAAGATTGCTTTGGCCTATCAAAAAGAAATATGGTAACAAAATTTCATGGGCTGATTTAATAATTCTCACCGGCAATGTTTCGCTAGAAACTATGGGGTTCAAGACCGCTGGATTTGCTGGGGGTCGAGTTGATGATTGGGAAGCTGAGCTTGTCAACTGGGGTCCGGAGCATAAATTTTTAGCCAGCAAAAGACATGACAAAGATGGCAATCTGCGCAATCCTCTTGGAGCTACTCACATGGGTCTAATTTATGTCAATCCCGAGGGGCCGATGGGCAAACCAGACCCTCTTGCTTCCGCCAAGGATATTCGCGAAACTTTTGCGCGAATGGCAATGAACGACGAAGAGACTGTTGCTTTGATTGCAGGAGGCCATACTTTTGGCAAAATGCACGGTGCTCACAAGCCAAGTAAATGCATAGGTGCTGAGCCGGCTGGTGCAAAAATCGAAGAACAGGGTTTTGGCTGGGCAAATAAATGCGAAAGAAAAAAAGGTGTCGATGCCACAACTAGCGGACTTGAAGGCGCTTGGACCGCCAGCCCAACTGAGTGGACTATGCAATATCTCGAAAACCTCTTTGCTTTTAACTGGAAAAAAACCAAAAGCCCAGCTGGAGCTATTCAGTGGATTCCAGATGATAAAAATGCGCAAAATTTGGTACCAGATGCTCATGATCCTGAAAAGAGACATGCGCCAGTTATGCTAACAACTGATTTAGCGCTTAGATTTGATCCAGAATATCAAAAAATTGCAAAACGTTTTTTAGAAAATCCTAAAGATTTTGAAGATGCTTTTGCAAAAGCTTGGTTCAAGCTAACTCATCGAGATCTTGGGCCATCTTCACGCTATCTTGGCTCTGAAAAGCCAAAGCAAAAATTTATATGGCAAGATCCAGTCGAGCAAAAAAATTACAAAGTAATTGATGGTCAGGACGTCGCAACTTTAAAAAAAGAGGTTTTGGCTTCTGGTCTATCGGTTGATGAATTGGTTAGAGTTTCTTGGGCGTCGGCATCAACTTATCGCAATAGCGATATGCGCGGTGGAGCTAATGGGGCCAGAATTAGGCTTGAACCTCAGAAAAATTGGCAAATTAATAATCCAATTGAAGTCTACAAGGTTTTGGCAAAATTAGAAAAAATCCAAACCAAATTTAATCAACAACAAAAAAGTGGCAAAAAAGTTTCAATGGCTGATTTGATTGTTATTGCTGGCGCAAGTGCAATCGAGAAGGCTTCAAAAGATGCGGGTTATAAAATTGAAGTTCCGGTTTCTGTTGGAAGGGGCGATGCTTTGCAAGAGCAAACCGATATAAATTCATTTGCGGTTCTTGAGCCAAAAGCCGATGGTTTTAGAAACTATTTTTCTAAAGATAATAAATCGTTGCCCGTCGATGCTCTTATAGAAAAAGCCAGAATGCTAAATTTAACTATTCCAGAAATGACAGTTTTAATTGGCGGTATGAGGTCTTTAGGGGCTAATTCCGATTTATCGCAAAACGGAATTCTGACCTACAATAAGCATAAACTTAGCAATGACTTTTTTATTAATCTTTTAGATATGAGTACTAAATGGGAAAAATCCAAAAATGGCGAGGGGGTTTACGTTGGAAAGTGTCGCAAATCTGGTCAGATCAAATGGTTAGCGACTCAAGTTGATCTGGTATTCGGCTCCAATTCTGAACTAAGAGCGATTGCCGAATATTATGCTTTAGATGATAATAAAAAAGTTTTTATAAATGATTTTGTCAAAGCATGGAATAAGGTTATGAATCTCGATAGATTTGACTTAAAAAAATAATTATATTTCCCTAAATTTGAGCGCCAGCAAATCAAAGTTTGCGCTCAAATCAGCTTTAGTATCTCTTAACTTTTCTAAATGACTTCTTCTAATGCATTGGTTTGTTAGATTTTTGGCTGTGGCTTTTTTGCTTATTCTATGGCCTTTTAATGGTTTTGCTAAAATTCACCAGATTCAAATGCTGAATTCGAAAAATAAACAATCGATGATTTTTGATCCAGACTTTCTCGAGATTGATGTCGGGGATGAGGTTGAATTTGTTCCGATTGACAAGGGGCATAACTCGCAAGCTATTTTTGTTCCGCGCGATGCTGAGAGGTGGCGCGGAAAAAACGACCAAAAAATCAGAGTAAAATTTATTCGAGACGGAATCTATGTTTTTGAATGTAAAAATCATGCCATAATGGGAATGATTGGGGCTGTTAGGGTTGGAGAGGTCGATGATCAAGATGATGAATTAAAAAAATTTCTTCTAAATTACCAAAAGAAATTAGCTATCAACAAGAATAGAATTGATAATTTGCTAAAAAAGTTATCTGTAGAGTAGGACGAAAATCAACAATAAAGCATCTAATTATTAAGTATTAAACTGTCCTCTGATTCAAAATATGAGATTGATTTACCTAGAAAGTGCTTTGGCGTTATATATGCAAAGCATGCTTTCGGCTAGACGCAGAGTAAATTGTCGTGCCACAATTGGAACCACAACATAACGATCGCGAATTGTGTAAGTTACGGGAGTTTCGTTGCCGTTAATATCTACTACGCTGATGGTTGGAATAACAAGATTATCGTTAGCAAATTGAAAGTGTGTTTCATTGCTATCATCGTAGACCTTTAATGGCATTATGTTGTCTGACTCTCCTGAAAAACGATAATCAAAATTTAGTGCAAGGTTTTCGGGGTTGCGCTCGATTACACCAGGAATTTTTTCATCAACTCGAGTTTTTGGAATTGGAGTATTGATGACTCCAGTGATCTCATTTAACAGCGCTGGTTTAGCGGATATTTCTTTAGCTCTGGGTCGAAGAGCTACGTTCGGGACTGCTAATTGCGGAGGAATCGGAAGTGGCTGACCAATTTGTGGATAAAAGAATCGAACCGTATAAACCAAGTCCTCATCAGCTTTGCCAGTGAATTCATCGGAACGAATATCAAAATGATAAATTCGGCGATTGGTGATAATCGTCATGTTGGTATGGGCCGATATTTCGAGTGGACGAATAAAAAGACGCTTACCTGCCGGTGTAAGTCTCCAAGCAAAGGCTTCGCCAACCGAAATCATTTCTATTTCTTCGTCGTTTGAAAACTCAATAAAAGATTGATAATTGTAATAAAATTTAAGTTCATAAACCTCATTAGGATTATAAACCAGAGTTCTAATTCTTGAGTCGGTAGTAATTGGGGTTTGAGCAAAAGATTCATTTGTGTTAAATAATTCAAAAGCGATAAGAAATACTAAATTTATTATGAATTTAGGGTTAATTTTTTTCATAATTTTAATAGGCGTCTCCGATATCAAATTTGGTGACCTGAAAACCAAGTGGGTTTATTAGTCTTTCTTCCATTGTGAGGCCCATTTCGGGAGCAAAAGAGAAGTTCATGATTATTAATTCGTTTTTGGTTGAAGAGCCTTGACCAGAAATGCTTAAATTTTTGGTAACTCTTATGTCAACTAGTGAATTTTCTTTGAATATTAGTGAAGTAATTTTGACATCGATTTTTGAGTCGGCTCCAAGGGCAAAAGGATTAATTCTGGCTCTATATGCGCCATAAATTTGAGTGCTAGAAAATAATCTAATCGACTCTGAATCTTCTCGATAAGTTTGCGGATTATAACCTAGAGAAGCTTGAATATATTTGTTAATAAAGTAGCGCCTAACCATGTCATTGGCGGTATAGGTTTGTGATGAAATTTGTTGAACAACAGTTGCCATTCCGCTCTTGTCATCAATTTCAATTACATACGGTTCGAGTGATTTTGATGACATAAAGTTTTTGACAAATAGCACTGAAATTGCCACAGTGATGATTGAAATAATGGTGATCAATAGCAAAACATTTCGTTGAACAACAACAATTTGATAACGGTTGGTATACCAGCTTTTAACCTTTATTTTTTTGTCTTTATCGGCCATTGAAAATTAAAAACTTACAAATTAAAAACTTACAAATTAAAAAATTTATAAAAAAATAAATTTTAATATTAATGTTAAAGCTAAATTACTAGAATTATTATTTCAAGCGCGCAATTTAATTGGATTTTTTTTTGTACAAACCTTTTCCAAATACCTTTTCCAAATGCATTTTATAAATAACGAAAATAGCTCCTTTTCCGAGAAATTAGAGCAACTGAATTGGCTATTAATTTCTTTGATTATAGCTTTGGCTTTCATAGGATTTTTTATGCTTTATTCTGCGGCCGGAGGATCTTTTAGACCGTGGTTAATTCGTCAATTGGCCTTTTTTTGCATTTTTTTTCCGTTAATGATTTTTATCGCTATAACTGATATTAAGATTTGGTATAAGGCATCATATTTGTTTTATGCGATTGCTCTGGGCATGGTTATTATGGTTGATGTGATGGAGCAAATTAGTCATAATGCAATGGGAGCGACAAGGTGGTTCAGAATTGGCTCGCTAAAAATTCAACCTTCTGAGTTAATGAAGATTTGCACTGTTTTTGCAATTGCGCGCTATTTTTATAGCATTGAAGCTGAAAATATTGGTCGTATTAAATTTGTAATTCCGCCACTTTTAATGATTTTTGTTCCTGTGGCATTTATTTTTCATCAACCAGATTTAGGAACGGCTTCAATATTGGCTATGGTTGGAGTAATGGTGTTGTTTATTGCTGGAGTTAGGCTCTGGAAATTTGCATCGGTTGGCGTAGCTTTGTTGGTTGCAATTCCGTTTGTCTGGCATTTTTTATTGCACGATTATCAGAAAAAACGCATTTTTACCTTTCTTGATCCTACTCATGACCCTCTAGGTAGTGGCTATAACATTATCCAATCGAAAATTGCGATTGGTTCGGGAGGCATGTTTGGCAAGGGTTATCTGCGAGGAACTCAGGGTCAGCTTGATTTTTTACCAGAAAAGCAAACCGATTTTATATTTACGATGCTAAGCGAAGAATTGGGTTTTCTGGGGGGAGTCTTTACAATCGGGCTTTACGGCGCTATCATTGCAATCTGCATTATAATTGCCACCAAAACCAAACATCAGTTTGGTAGATTGTTTGTAATTGGGGTGGTAAGTATATTTTTTATACACATGTTTATCAATATTGGCATGGTTATGGGGCTACTGCCAGTTGTCGGAGCGCCATTGCCATTTATTTCTTACGGTGGAACAATAATGGGCTCGATGATGATTGGTTTTGGCATGGTTCTCAACATCGATTTGAATAAAAATGTCGATATTCGTGGTTGATGCCAAATTGTCGATACTAATTTTTAAAAAAGATAATGGGCAAAACAATAACAACCTTCCTAATTGAGGGCAGTTCAACTGGACTAAAATCTGTCTTTATTTCCAACAAAGTTTGCAACGCACTCTTTATTCCTCGCGCAAAATTAAATGAAGCGAAAAATCGTGAAGAGTTAAGTCGTCCGTCTCTTTACCTTCTACTTGGTGAAGAAAACAAAGCTTATGTTGGCGAAACAGAAAATTTCATCGAGCGGGTCAAAGATCATGATTCAAAGAAAGAGTTTTGGAACTAAGTAATAGCATTCAGCGCAAAAGACAATTACCTAACTAAAGCCGATGTCCAATATCTCGAATTTTTAGCGATCAACCAAATCAAAAAAGCCGATCGATTCAAACTCGAAGAAAACAAACAAAGCCCAAAAGCCCCCAACTTACAAGAACACCAACGAGATTCAGTTCATGAATTTTTTGAAGATGTTAAGCTTCTTAGTTCATTTCTTGGTTACAAACTTTTTGAGGTGATTGAAGAAAAAACCAAACATCTATTTTATTGCAAAAGCGCTAAAGGAACTGACGCAAAAGGTTTCTATGATGAAAATGGATTCACTGTTTTGGCTGGATCGAAGGTTTGTAAAGAAACCACCAGTTCTTTTGTTTTAATGGGAAGGAATCCTGAGAATCGAAGTTTCTGGCTAAAAGAGTTTTGCAAAGAACATAATAATTTTTTTGTTGTAGAAAAAAATATAACATTTGATAGCCCATCTAGAGCCTCCTCTTTTTGCCTTGGAAGGCACAGCAACGGTTGGACAAGTTGGAAAGATAAGGACGGAAAAACTTTGGATGAAAAATTTAGGTAAATTTTATGACCAATCGTTGGGGTATAACAAAAGAAGTCGAAGAATTTGTGAAAAAAAGAGACGCAAATTGCGTTTATTGTGGTGTTGAGTTCGTTTCAAATCAGGCTTCAGCCAAGTTAAGTCCAAGTTGGGAACATATAATTAACGACATTAGGCTTAATAACTCAGACAACATAGCTCTTTGTTGTCGATCATGTAACGCCAGCAAGGGGGCAAAAACACTCGAAGATTGGCTTAAAAGCTCTTATTGTAAAAACAAAAACATCCATCAAGACAATGTTGCAATGGTGGTAAGAAAAAATTTAGAAAAATTACCAAATTAGCTGTCAAAACTGTTGATGTTGTGGTATTTAAGCCAATAAATATTGAAGTTTTTTAACTCTATTTTGAGTTTTTTGTTATGTTATGCGAGACTGGCTTGTTTGCTCTTTTATTGTGAGAAATTTTTGGCTAACGATATTTTGTTAATTCTGCAAAAAGTTTTTGATGTTGTGATAGGCTCGAATCAACGCCTGAGCCTTGTTTATGCATTCTTGATGTTCTTGTTTAGGAGTAGAATCAAAAACCACTCCCGCTCCAGATTGAATATAAATTTTATTGTTTTTGATTAGGGCAGAGCGAATTGTAATACAAGTTTCCATGTCGCCATTACTTGAAAAATAACCCGCGCAACCGGCGTAAAAACTTCTTTTATCTTGCTCGAGTTCTTCAATTATTTCTATGGCACGAATTTTTGGAGCACCACTAACGGTTCCGGCTGGAAATCCTGAAACCAAGGCATCTAAAGCGTCAAGTTCGTCGCGAATTTCACCCTCGACCGTTGATGATAAATGCATAACATGCGAATAATATTCGATAGACATTTTTTTCGAAACTTTCACCGAATTGGGTTTGGAAATAGTGCCGAGATCGTGCCTTCCTAGATCGATCAACATCAAATGTTCGGCGATTTCTTTTTCGTCGTCGAGCAAACCTTGTGCAATTTTTTTATCTTCATCTTGAGTGGCTCCGCGCTTACGTGTGCCAGCTAACGGCCTAATGGTGGCCACTTTGTTTTTTAGCGAAACCATGATTTCTGGACTTGAACCTGTTAAAACAAAATCATCAAATTTCAAATAAAATAAAAATGGCGATGGATTTACAGCACGTAAAGAGCGGTAAAAATAAAATGGGTCAAGATTTTTATCAAAATTGGCCCGAAATCTTTGCGATGGTAAAATTTGGAATATATCGCCCGCAGTGATGTATTCTTTTGATTTTAGAACGGCCTCGCAATATTTTTCTTCAGAAAAATTACTAATAAATTTTTCATCAAAATTGATATTTGATAATTTTTTAGAACTAAGTGGGAGTTGGAAAATCTGCTCAATTTTTTCGATAGAATTAGATAAATCATCAAAAGAAGATGCGCTATCTCGATATTTTGGGGCGCATATTAAGGCGCAATCAAAAAGATTGTCGAATACAATCAGAATTTGCGGGCGAATAAAAATACTATCGGCGATATCAAGTTCGTCTTTTAAATTTAGGTTTGGAATATTTTCCATAAGACGAACCATATCATAGCCCATAAAGCCAAAAATGCCTGCGCAAATAGACGGCAATTGACTTCCTGAATAAGAAATATGATTCCAGTTTATAAAAGATTGATTAATAAATTGACGAAAATTTTGTAAAACCTCGCCATTTTGTGGGGCAAATTGATCGGGGTTGTTTTCAAAATCATTATTGATGAAAGATTTGAGTTTAATGCATTTCCATATTTTATCAGGCTTGAGCCCAATCACCGTGAATCGTCCCTTGTTATTGCTATTTTCGGCGGATTCCAAAATAAAATTATGATTAGGAAAATGTTCCGAAATTTTTAGGTATGATGAGACCGGTGTGATTGTGTCGGTTGATATTTGTTTGAATAAAATCGTTGCCCCAAATTTTGAGCATAACTCATTAAATTCGCTCTCGGATAAATTGAGCTTAGAAGATTGATCGGAGTGTTGAGACATCTGGAGTTATTGCGCTATGATTTTTGACCAAAATATTTATTATTTACTTCGATTGGATACTTCTTTTGTAGATAATCGTTATATTCCATCATTATGTCGTTGGCAAAAATCTCAACTGCTCTTTTTTTCGCTTCAATTACTTCATTTGAAGCGAGTTTGGTTGGTTTTATGGCGCGCACAATGCCAATTAAATATTCGCTTTGGCTTGAAGAAACGGCTGGTGTTGAGCTTCCAAGCTTAGCTAAAAATAATTCTTCTAGGAATTGGTTTTTATATGGCATTTTTGATGAACCTAAATCGATATATAAGGTTCGCGGATAAGTTTTGTTTCTTTCAACTTTTAAGCCGTTTTTTGAAGCGATTGCCAAAGCTTGAGCGGGGTTGTCGCGAATTTCTTTTTGGATTTGTTGAACTAATTTAGTAAGTTCAGCTTGTTTTTTGGCGTCAACAAAATCGTTCGTTAACTTTGATTTGATTTCATTAAATTCTGGATCACGACTAGGAATGATTTTATTAACTTCGAGCGCATAAAATAAATTAGGTTCTGGAGTTGAAAATATTTTAGATGGCTGATTTTGTTTGGCATTAAAGGCATTTTTGGCAAAATCATTTAAACTTTTTGCTTGCTCAAGAATTTTTCCGCTAGCATTAAGACCCTCAGAATCAATGGCTTCATTGAGTTTTGTAATTTTAAGATTGAACTTAGAAGCAACCTCATCGAGAGATTTTGCAATCATTAGTGAGTCGTTAATTTTAGTGATAGTTTCTTGAGAAATTTTTTCTTTTTTATTGGCGATAATTTTATCTGATATTTTGTCTTTAACTGTTTCAAGCTTAATTTGTTGCTCCGGATTTATAGAGTTTAAAAGAAATATATGAAATCCAAGTTCACTTTGGACTATCGGGCTTAGCTCATTGATTTTTAAAACGTTAACAGATTTGGCGATTTCTGCGGGCAGGCTGTTTTTGAAAACTTTCTCAATTGTAATATCTTTAAGTGATTTTTTTTGAATTTGTTTGGCTAATTTAGCAAATTGTTCTTTGAGGTTTGACTTAGATTTATCGAGAGATTCATTAAGTTTTATGTTAAATTCTTCGGCGCTTTTTTGATCTTCAAAAATCAAATGATAAAAATCTTTGTTTTCTTCGACAGTAAATAAGGTTTTAAGATTTTCTTCGTAGAATTTATTAATCTCATCTGTTGAGGCTGTAAGATTTTGCTCAAAAGATTTGGCATCAATTTCGACTAAAGAAACTTCGCGCAATTCTTTGGTTTTGTATTTAGTTTTGTTTTCCGAATGGAATTTGCTAAGTTCTTCATCGCTTGGAAGCGTTGTGTTTTGAACATTATCTTTAGAAATCACAATAACATCTGCAATACGTTTTTCTTGGCTAAATTCTTCAAGTTCGAGAGCGTTTTTAAAATTGACTGGTAAAGCCATAGAGAGACTTTGCATGATCATTTCGGCTGAAACTTCATTGGTAACTTCTTGAATGTATCTTTCTTCGTCGAGTCCGTTTGCAGATAAAAATTGTTTGAATTTTTGACTGTCGAATTTTCCATCTTTATCTTGAAAATTTGGATCTTTGGCTATGGTTTTGAGAATTAGGTCTTTGCTTCCAAATGCCCCAATCTCTGAGCTTACTTTTTGAATTAAAGTTTTTCTGACAAGTCTATTGGCGACATCTTGACTGAATTTATTTGAAGAAAGATATTCTTCAATTTGAGGATTCGAACCTTTTGCCGAGCGAATAATTTTTTTATCAAGTTCAAGTGCTTTTTGAAATGAATTTACGCCGATTTTTTCGTTGCCAATTTTTATAACCCAAGCATTTGGCATTCCAGTTAAGAAACCGCTAATTCCAAATAAAACGAAGCTTAAGCCGACAATTGCTAAGATAATTTTGAAAAACACATTTTTTGCCAATTTACGAAATGCTTGCATGAAAATAAATAAGTTTATTTGAGAAAAATTTGTGAATTTATTTGGGTGAGAAAATTTTATAAATTTTTGACCGCTCTCGCCAATCCTAATAAGCCTTTAAACTTAAATCAACCCCTGTTTGGAATCTTTTAGCAAATTTATTTTGTTGTTTTTTTGTTAGATTTTTTTAATTTATTAACTCCCAAAATAAATTTTTCAAAATTTTTTTAGTCCTAATTTTATCATGCTAATTGTTCAAAAATTCGGTGGTACATCGGTTGGTGATATATCCCGCATCAAAAATGTTTCGCGAAAAGTTAAAGCTGAACTCGATAAAAAAAATAAGGTGATTGTGGTAGTTTCGGCGATGTCGGGAGTAACCAATCAGTTGGTTGATTATTGTCATCAGGTTTCAACTCTTACTTCCAACGACTCTTTGATTGAATATGATTCAATCGTTGCAACCGGAGAGCAGGTCACTAGCGGTTTGCTTGCCCTTGAGTTGCAGTCGATTGGTTATAAAGCACGCTCTTTTTTGGGTTGGCAAATTCCTATCAAAACCGACGCCGTTCACAGTAAAGCTCGAATCGATGAGATAGACGGCGATTTTTTGCTTAAGTCGCTTCAAGAGTTCGATGTTATTGTCATCGCGGGTTTTCAAGGAATAAATCTAAGTAAAAATAGAATTACCACGCTTGGTCGTGGAGGCTCCGATACTTCTGCTGTTGCTATTGCTGCGTCAG
>VGDJ01000014.1 GCA_016869775.1 Alphaproteobacteria bacterium | reverse complement strand
TTTAATAATACTTCAATATTTGCTGATTTAATTTCATTACGTGAAGCTGTTAGAGATGCTATTAGAGATAACATTAAACAAACCAATTTTGCTTTGTGGTTTAATACAATTCGTCGCAAAAAAAATATTTCTCCAAAAGGTGATTTTAAGGAGTTTTTTTCTAAAGATATAAATCAAATTTGGGAGCAAAAAAACAACTTACAAAATGATTTTGTTAATGAGCTTTATATTACCGTTATTATTGAAGGTATGGACACTTCAATTTCTAACTACCAAAGTTTTTTTCGATCATTTTCGAAAATGGCAACTAAAAAATTTCATAACAGTTTTCTTGCAAAATCTTGCAAAGAATTATCAGCGGTCACCGAAGGAATTTTAAGTTCAATTTCTGATTACGGGGCAAAAATACTTGAAATTACAGAGTGGGAAGGAGTTGTTTATTCTGAGCCAATGCGTTTTTTAGGAAAAATTTGCAATCTCGAAGAGTGTCATTTTCCATTAACCGTTAATGATATTTCTCATGATTTATTCTATAATAAAATGGCAGTCGGCAATCGTGAAATTGAGATAATTTCACAAAATAAAAATTATTTTTCAGCCATTTTATCTTTAAAAGAATATATCGAAATCAGCATTGAATCACTCGACAAAATTTTGCAATTACCGTTTGAATTTATTGTCACCCAGTCTTTTGATTTTTCTTATGCTGATAACGATTTAGATTTTTTGAAATACCAAGATAATATTTTACGAATTAGCAAAAGTGATGATTTTAGAGATTTAATGGGAGTGACCAATTTTTTTGAAAGCGTTAATGGCACCAAAACAGATTATGGCAAACTTCAAACCACATTTACCATTATTAGTAATTCTAGTGAAGAACTGGCGGTGGATGTAAAATTAATTATTGAGAAATTTCAGGCGATTGGCTTGGTAGTTGTTCGTGAAGACGTATTTTTAGAGGATTGTTATTGGGCGCAATTACCCGGTAATTTTAAATTTCTTAAGCGCCAAAAAGTTATAAACTCTTATCGCATGGCTGGCTTTGGCTCTCTTTACAGTTTTGACTCGGGTTCAATATCGGGAACATACTGGGGACCAGCTCTAACAACTTTTAAAACTATCAATAACACTCCATATTTTTTCAATTTCCATGAATTAGATGTCGGCCATACATTGTTTATCGGAGGGGTTGGCTCGGGAAAAACGGTGTTAATAAATTTTTTATTGGCGCAATCGAGGCGCTACAATACCAAGATTTATTATATTGATTTTGACAATAAGGCCCGAAATTTTATCGAAATGATGGGTGGTTTTTATTACGATCTAGGATTCCAAGACCCAAAAGATAAGAGATGTCTAAAAATCAATCCTTTTGTCTTTGATAACAACAATAATTATAAAAAGTTTTTAACCGATTTTTTTCAAAGTTTTATTTACCATTCAATCGACAAAATCCCTGAAAGCGAGGTTATGGGAATTGAAAAAATGGTTGAAAAAATAATCACTAATAAGTTAAGCAACTTTTCTGAGTGTATTAAGGTTTTTGATAATGAAGAGACCAAAAATATTTACGAAATACTTAAATTTTGGAATGAGGGCGAATTAAAAAGAATTTTTGATCATCCAAAAGAAATAAATTGGAGCGATCGTATGATGGGCTTTGATTTAACAAGTTTTAAAAGCGAGGCATTTGTTTTAGTGCCAATTTTATCATATCTTTTATATAAAATTGAGTCATGTTTGATTGATAATAGCCCTGCAATTATTGTTTTTAAGGATTCAAATCTTTTACTAAATAATTCAGTTTTCATTGATAAAATAATCCATATTCTTGAACGTTTGCGTCAAAAAAATTGCGTGGCGATTTTTAATTTTGATATTCCCGAAGATACTAAAAAGTTTGATGCAAAATTGTTAAAATTATTAGTTCAAAAAACTACTTCAAAATTTATTTTGCCTAAATCTAACATCAATCAAGAATTGGCGCAAAGCATTAATCTCAACGATGAAGAGCTTAGAATCTCAAAATATCTTAAAATCGAAGATTATCGTTTTTTGCTAAAACGAGGTGAAGATTCATTAGTTTTGAATTTCGATTTAACAAGCCATAAGCCATTGATAAGACTGCTTTCATCAACTGAAAATGATATTGCTATTTTAGAAGAAGTATTTAATCACGCTAAAGAGCAAGGCAAAATTATTGATAATGAAATTGCTATTAAACAATTTAACGAAGTAATTAATATTTTAGAGCAAGAAAAGCTTGAAGAGCAAAAGAAGGTGGAGCGACAAAACAAGATTGCGCGCATGAAAAAGTTGCGAGAAATTGATGATAATTAACAATTAATCTTATATTTCATAATAAAAAAAACTCTAATTAATCATTAATCTGATAAAGTTTTTAGGAAAGGGGTTAATAACTTGAAAAACTCAGATAATTAAAACTTGACCTATTTAGCCTCAAAAACTAGGGTCTGTATCCTAATCAAAATTTATAAAAATCATTATTTATGAAAATCAATCAATACCTAAAATTATCTTTGATTCTTGCATATTTTATTTTGCCTAATACTTCTTTGGCAAAAAATTCGTCTGAAACAAAAAAATTAATATTCTTCAAAATATTAATCTTAATAAATCTGCTGATAAAAAATTTTCGCTAGGCATTTATGGATCTTATCGAAGAACAGATTTTTCTTTTGATACTCCGGCCGGCCATTCAATTTTAAAGTGGCGCGAGATGGCTGGATATTCGATTGGAACTGAATTAAAATATAAAACTTTTTCAGATCCAAACAATAATTTGGTTAAGGGTAACGATATATTTTTTAGCTACGAATATTCAAATTTAAAAGGCGAAGGAACTGACGATGATATTTCTAATTTTATTTCAGCTGAACCTTTTGCATTCTACAGTATTCAGAAAGCTAAGGGATATGGTCATGATTTTCGTCTTGTCACTAGTTTCGATTTTGAGAAATTTAGCGATATTACTCCTTCTTTAAGGATTGGCGGATTTCATAAAATGTTAAAATTCGATATGAATGATGGAGTTGGTGCAGGTTTTGATACTGGAAATGCATATTATGATAAAATTTCTGGTCTTGCACAAAGGACTCGATCACAATTTTCTGGCCCCATTATTGGCGGTAAATTAAGTCACAAAAATGGTGATAGCGAAAATGTTTTAATTTTCGATTTTTATCCAGCCGTAAAATATTACGGTAAGCAGTTTTGGCCTCAAAGAGAGCCAGAGGCGCAAAATTGGAAACTTAGGGGTGCTCAACTGGGATATGGTTTTAAAGTGGGTTTAGAGCATTATTTCAAAGTTAATAATCAAACTCTAAAATTATTTTCTTCTTTCGAATCTATTAAAATAAATAAACTCATCGAATCGTCATATTACTACAGAATTAAGGGTGGAGACGCAAATTCTGCTGTAAAAGGTAATGCCAATTACAATTCAGTTAATATGGGATTAGGCTTCTATTTTTAGGATTTTCTAACTTAATTTTAAATTTAGATTTTCTTTCTTAGAATTTCGTTCACGAGTTTTGGATTGGCCTGAGAGTTTGTTGCTTTCATAATTTGTCCAACAAAAAATCCTAACAATTTTTGATCTCCAGCTTTTAGTTTTTCAAAATTTTCTTGATTATTTTTGATAACTTCGTCGATGATTTTTTCGAGGGCTCCAGAATCAGAAACTTGCTTTAAACCCTTATCTTCAACAATTTTTTGAGCATTTTCTCCAGTTTCAATCATAATATCCAAAACATCTTTAGCGATTTTGCCAGAAATTTCACCGCTTACAATTAGGTCGAGCAAGCCACACAAATTTGATGCCGAAACTTTTAAATCTTCAAATTTAATGGATAACTTATTCATGCGACCAAAAAGCTCAACTGTAAGCCAAGTTGTTGATAATTTAGCTTCGTGTTTGGTAATTAATTGCTCAAAATAATAAGCGATTTGTTCATCGGCGGTTAAAACTCCAGCATCATATTCAGAAATTTTTAGTTCACGAATATAGCGTTCTTTTTTAGCTTGTGGAAGTTCTGGCAAAGTTTTCTTGATGTTGTCAACAAATTCTTGAGATAATACTAATTTTGGTAAATCTGGATCTGGGAAATAGCGATAGTCCATAGCGTCTTCTTTACTTCGCATGGTTCGAGTTTCGCCGTTGAGAGCATCAAATAGTCGAGTTTCTTGATCAACTGCGCCACCATTTTCGATAATATCAACTTGTCTTTTGGCTTCATATTCAATTGCTCGAGCAATGTTACGCATGGAATTTAGGTTTTTAATTTCGCAACGTGTACCCAATTTCATATCCCCAACTTTTCTAACTGACACATTTGCATCGCATCGAAGGTTGCCTTTTTCCATATCGCCATCGCAAGTTTCGAGCGAGCGCAAAATCGAACGAATAGTTTTGACATATTCTGAGGCTTCAAAGGGTGAATTCATGTCGGGCTTTGAAACAATTTCCATCAACGCAATTCCGGAGCGGTTTAAATCAATTAAAGAAAATTGCGGATGTTGATCGTGAACAGATTTTCCAGCGTCTTGTTCGAGATGAATTCTTTCGATGCGAACGGTTTTTTTGTCACCATTTTCGAGCGAAATTTCGACTTTACCTTCGCCAACAATTGGGTCTGAGAATTGGGAAATTTGATATCCTTGCGGTAAATCGGGGTAAAAATAATTTTTGCGATCAAAAATTGATATTAAATTGATTTTGGCGTTGATTCCAAGGCCGGTTTTTATGGCTTGCTCAACACATTTTTCGTTGATAGTTGGAAGCATACCAGGTAAAGCGCAATCAACTAATGAAACCTGAGAATTTGGTTCTGAGCCAAACGCAGTTGAGCTTCGAGAAAATAATTTTGAGTTTGAAGCAATTTGAGCGTGAATTTCGCATCCAACGACAATTTCAAAAACATGCGTTTTGCCTTGAATAGTGTAAGTCATGAATCAATGATTAATTTATAATTTAGATAAAGCTGATTTTAAGTGGCGTAAATTTTTGAATTTTATTGGTTAAATCGCAATAATCAAAGTCAATATTTAATATCTCCACAGCGCTATTGAGTAGTCGATCGAAAGTTAAAATTTTGTAAAAAATACAACATCGCGAATTGTTCGAAGATTTATTTTTGATTATCGATTTATTTTTTGGCGTGTATTTCAAAACTTACAGTTACAAGCTCTGCAACCCCATTAGCTTTGTTAATATTTTTATCGCCAATATTAAAATCAGTTCTTTTGATTGTTAAGGTTCCAAGCGCGTGAGCGTAAGTTTGATTAATAGCTTTAAGATTAAAAATTATTTCGATTGGAACATTTTTACCTTTTAGTTGCAAATTTCCTTTGGTAGAAAAATTATTTTTTCCTGGTAGAGCAACAAATTTTTCTGATTTAAAAACTGCCTTAGGATAGCTATCGGTAGCAAGCCAAGCTGAGTTTTTTAAAGTTTCGATTGCTTCAACAAAACCTAAATCAATTGAAGTTGTATCAACTTCGATTTCGACTGATGATTTGTCAAGTTTGTTGGGATCAAAAATGATATTACCTTTGAATTTTTTAAAACTTCCCGAGACTGATGAACCATTTTGATAAGTAGAAAAGTCAAGTTTGCTTTTGTCACTAATGATTTGCCATGGGTCTATAGAATCTTTAGAGTTTCCTTGATAACCGCCTTCATATGTGGCTTCGGACTCGATTTCAATTTTTACTTCATCAGAAATTCCGGGAATGCCATATTTTATGTTGTATAAAGATCTTTTTAGCGTGCCAGAAATCGTCATGCCAAGGGTTTTCTTTTGAGTAATGGGGTTTTTACCAATCTTATTAATCTTAACATCAAGAGTAATTGGTTGCGCAATCTCTTTGATAGTTAAAATGCCGTTTACTTTAGCGCCACTTGAACCGGAAGGTCTAACGCTTGTGCTTTTAAAAACTGCAATTGGAAATTTTTCGCAATCCAGAAAATCACTGCTTTTGAGATGAGTATCAAATTTATCAAAGCCGGTTTTGATTGAATTAGTTCGAATCAAAACTTCAACAGAGCTATTTTGCGGATTACGTTCATCGATAATAATTTTGCCATCTACATCGGTGAATTTGCCACTTGGTCTAGAAAAACCAAAATGGCTTGCTGACCATACCAAATTGGTGTGCATTGGGTCTAGTTTATATAAATCAGCACTAAAAGAACTGCCAATGTTTAAAATAAAAAGCGCTAAAAAGATAAGTAATTTTTTCATGGTAATTTAGATTTTTTTATATCCGCAGATTTTGATTCCAAAAGCGTCAAGACCTATAACCGATTTTTTTGAATTAGATAATAAGATCAAATTTTTAATACCTAAATCGGCCAGAATTTGTGCGCCCGTGCCATAATTACGCAGAGTTTTTTGAGAGTCGTTACGAAAATTTTGGTGAGGATTTTGATTGTTAAAAAATAAATCTTCGATTTTTTCGTGGGGCTGGCGAATGATTACGATAACACCATTTTGAGCTTTATTAATTTTTTTTAGCGACTTATTTAAAAGACCGCTGCGAGGGTTTTGGGCTTCTTCCAGACAATCGGCAATGATATTTAAATGATGCATTCGAACCAAAATTGTTTGTGAAGAATCGATTTTGCCTTTGATAAGAGCTAAATGCTCGATTCCATCAATCTTGCTTCGATATATTTTTAATTCCACCAAACCCGCAATTCGGCTCAAGAATTTTTGTGATTTTACAATTTCGATCAGCTTTTCTTTTTTGCGTCGATATTCAATCAAGTCGGCAATTGTAGCAATTTTAAGATTATGTTTTTTGGCGAATTTAATGAGGTCTGGAAGTCGAGCCATTGTGCCGTCATCATTCATGATTTCACAAATAACGCCCGACGGGTTGAGGCCGGCTAATTTTGCAATATCAACCGAGGCTTCAGTATGGCCAGCGCGAACCAAAACCCCGCCATTTTGAGCCTTAAGTGGAAAAATATGTCCCGGACTAACAATTGATTCTTTGCCATTAGTTGCGCTAATGGCTACTTCAATAGTTTTGGCGCGATCTTGAGCCGAAATTCCAGTTGCGATACCTTCTTTGGCTTCGATTGAAACTGTAAAAGCGGTGCGATGGCGCGACTCATTGTTGAGTGCCATTAGTGGCAATTCAAGTTGATTGACTCTTGATTCTTCGAGTGCAAGACAAATAAGTCCTCGACCAAATTTTGCCATAAAATTAATTTTTTGATCATCACACATTTGAGCGGGGATAACCAAATCACCTTCATTTTCACGATTTTCATCATCGACTAAAATGAACATTTTGCCATTTTTGGCATCGTTGATAATTTCTTCGATAGAAGCTAGATGGTTATTTTTGGTCATTGTTATTGAGCATTTGAAATAAGTAGCGAGCAATTAAATCGATTTCGAGATTAACTAAATCTTTGGTTTTGGCAAATTGAAAAATAGTGTTTTTAATGGTGTGTTCAATGATGTTAATCGAGAAAAATTTATCGTTAATTTGGTTGATGGTCAAAGAAGTTCCGTTGATTGCAATTGAGCCTTTAGGGCTTAAAAATTTTTTAAAATTTTTTGGTGTAGCAAAATCAAATTGCCAAGAATCTTTGATTTTTTTAAGTTCAATAATTTGTGTGGTGCAATCGATATGGCCCGATACAAGGTGTCCACCAAATTCATCATTAAGTCGCATTGAGAATTCAATATTAATTTTTTGTTTAGCCTGCCAATTTTTGAGAGTAGTTTTTTGCAAAGTTTCTTGTGAAGCCTGAAAAGATAATTGGAGATTCTCGCTCAATATTTTTTGAGAAATTAGAGTTAAGCATATGCCATTACATGCAATAGAACAGCCAATTTTGAGCTTTCTTTTAACTTGTTTTTTGGGAATTTCGATGACTAGTAGAGTATCTTTATTGGCAAGAAAATCGATTTTTTTAATTGTGGCCTGATGTGTTATGATACCTGTGAACATTCTAGTGTATTGATTCGGTGATAAATTTTTTTAGTTTTTTGATGGCGTTTTCTTCGATCTGACGAATTCTCTCGCGTGAAACCTTAAAATGTTGACTTAATTCTTCAAGTGTTTGCGAGTCTTGTGCGAGTTGTCTTTTGAAAATAATTTCTTGCTCGCGAGGATTTAATTTATCAAAAGCTTTTTTAAATAATTCGCTTTGACGAGATTTTTCTTGATTGTCGATGGCGATTTCTTCTTGGCTTGGAGTTTCATCTCTCATCATATCAGCCATTTCAAAACTATCTTCATCATGTCCAATTTTTTTGTTGAGAGAGCTATCGCCTTGAGTCATTCGGGTGTTCATATCAATGACTTCTTGTGAAGTAACATTTAGAGTTCTGGCAATATTCTCGACTTTTTCGTGAGGTAGGGCAACATCATTATTGTATACACCAAGTCGTTTTTTAATTTTATTAAGGTTAAAAAATAATTTTTTTTGCGCACTCGTTGTACCGATCTTAACAAGCGACCATGAACGCAGAACATAATCTTGAATAAAAGCTCTAATCCACCACATTGAATAAGTTGAAAAACGAAAACCTTTGTGCGGTTCAAATTTTTTGAGTGCGTGAATTAGTCCCATATTACCCTCGGCAATAAGATCAGATTGAGATAATCCGTAATTACGATATTTTTTGGCAATTTTAACCACCAACCTCAAGTGGCTTTGGATAAGAATTTTACCAGCTTCTTTATCGTTTTGTTCTGCAAAACGAACTGCATAATCATATTCTTGTTCAGGGCTTAAAATTGGGAATTTTTGAATTTCACGCAAATAATTAGCAAAACTATCGTCGCTTTTTACGCTGGTAATTTGGGTTAATAATCTTTGATTTTCTTGGGTCATGGCTTTGTAATTTTTTTGGAAAAATTATGGTGTTGATATCAAAAAATCAAGTTTGAAAAATAGTTTTGAGATCTGGCGTAGTAGCTTAAATGCCGTTTACTGAAATTTTATATTTTTTGCTTAAGTAATAAAAAATTTCTTTGCGCTCAGCTTCCTTTAGAACTCTATTAAAAATTACAACCTCAGAAATGATGCCAGTGAAGCCGGCAGTTCCGGCAAAATTATTACCAATCGTTAAGCCGTTAAGTTGGTTGCTTCCGGTTATACTAAGTGCTGTTGAACCAAACATACTTATAGCATTATTTAGGTATATTTGTGAATTAGTGCCATTAAAATAAATTGCCATGATGTATGTTTTATTAAATTCAAAAGCGTTTGATACGGTTTTAAGGCCAGATGCTCCGTTATTGATAGAAACCGCGTTTGATTTAATAGAAATTGAATAAGTTGAGTTGGTGCCATTATCGAAGATGGTTCGATAATTTGTGGTATCGGGCGTGTAATTTAGTTTAAAAACCATAAAAATAGTTGAAGCCGAAGTTGCTCCTTGATTGAAGTTTGCAAGATTTAGCTTAGCTGAAGTGCCGACAAATTTTAGCCCTGGAATTTTGTTAATTGCCGATTGAGCAAAAGTTAGGTTTGCGGTGGTGGTTGTTGTTGGTTTATTAAAACCGCTCAAATATGAATAAGATGAAATATCTTTCCATTCAGTGATTTGCGCTCCATCGTATATTTGAGTTTTTGTGAATGAATCAAGAAGCGATGATTCATACCAAGCAATCAGGCCTTCGGTTTGCCCGACTGGAGATTTGGCGGTAATGCCTCGAGCATTAGATATTTGAGCGCTTCGCACCAAATTATAACCCTGACTAACGCCAACAATCAAAACTCCAATTACAATCAATACGATTGAGAGCTCAACCAAGGAAAATCCGGCGTTTAAAGATTTATGGAGGGTAGTTTTGCTAATTTGATTGGAAGACATTTTTATAAAATTTTTTAACAAAAACTAGACAAAGATTGGTTAAAATAAATTTATTATTTTAACTCATCCCAAGTTAATACCGGATTCTTGGCGGCTCTAACATCATCAAGTCGACGACGAGGAGTGCTTTCTGGATATTGATGAAATTTATCGCCTCGTCCTTCTTCGACTTCTTTGGCGATAAATAGCATTGTGTTGATAAATTGATCAATGGTTTCACGAGTTTCAGTTTCAGTTGGTTCAATCAACATGGCGCCTTGAACGACTAATGGGAAAAACACTGTCATTGGATGAATACCAAATTCAACTAAAGCTTTAGCGATGTCAAGAGTTGAAATGCCTTGCGATTTTTGGATTTTGTCGGTTAATAAACATTCATGCATGCAGTTTCCTGTATAGGGTAAGTGGAATTTATCCTTGAGTTTGGTTAAAATATAATTTGCTGAAATAACCGCATCTTCAGCAACTTTTTGTAAGCCATCATTACCATGAGAAAGCATGTAAGTCAAGGCGCGAACGTGCATACCAAATTGTCCGTTAAAACCCTTTACTTTGCCACAAGTATTTTTTGGGGTATGGAATTTATATTTATCGCCAACTTTTTCGACGTGAGGTGAGGGTAAAAATTGTGCTAATTCTTCACGAACGGCTATTGGACCAGAGCCTGGTCCTCCACCGCCATGTGGAGTGGAGAAGGTTTTGTGTAAATTGAAATGCATAACATCGACACCAATATCAGCAGGACGCACCTTGCCAACGATGGCATTGTAATTGGCTCCATCGCAATAAAAATATCCGCCAACATCATGAATTAATTTAGAGATTTCGAGGATGTTTTTTTCAAATTTACCACAAGTATTTGGGTTGGTGATCATTGTGCCGGCAATGTTTTTGCCATGCTCAGCAACTAATTTTTTAAATACTTCAAGATCAACCAATCCTTCAGAATCAGAAGGGATAACTTTGATTTCGAAGCCACACATCGCTGCAGTTGCTGGGTTGGTGCCGTGAGCTGAATCAGGAATTAAGACGATTTTGCGGTTGAATTCACCCTTAACTTCGTGGGCTTTTTTGATGACCAACATGCCTGCAAGTTCACCTTGCGCACCTGCTGCTGGGGCGAGTGAAACGCCTTTCAAGCCCGTTAAAGTCCCAAGCCAATTTTGTAAATTATACATCAATTCTAAAGCGCCTTGGATTGTTGACTCATCTTGAGCGGGGTGAATATCGGCAAAGCCGGCGAGGCGGGCCATTTTTTCGTTCAAACGCGGATTATGCTTCATGGTGCAAGATCCAAGCGGGTAAAATCCAGCATCGATTGAATAATTTTGATTGGATAAACGAACAAAATGACGAATGACTTGTGGTTCATTAACTTGCGGTAAACCAATTTTTTCACGTGATTTTTGTCCAGTTTTAGATTTAAAATTTTTAATTTCTGGCAGATCAACGCCACATGCGCCTTCGCGTGATTGCTTGATTAAGAGTTCGGTTTCGTGATTTAAGCCGATTTGAGCGGGAACAAAGTTTGTCATAATTTTAATTTGAATTAATGATTATTTTTCTTAAATTTTAAACAAATTTTATTTTGTTGGAAGTGAGTTTTTTGGCTTGAAGTGAATTATTATTGATAATTTTATTGTCAATTTTTTGGGTATTAAAATCAATTGAATTAATTTTTTTGATTTTAAATCTTCATTAATTCGTAAAATATCTTCATTAAAAATTTGAAATTTTCAAAATAAGTTTTGATTTCATAATCTTCTTTATTGACTTGCGTCCAGCTATGCTTAAAGCGGCTATTGAGTGGGTATAGAGTAAAAAAATGAAACTCCGTCGTTCATAATTTTATTTTGAATGACATAGCTCAATTTCGACATAAACATATGGTGATGCCGAATATTGCGGTTTGGTTTTGTAACAACGCCAGCCCCACCAATGATGATTGACTCAATGTTTAGATCAGCAACTAAAATCCTATTCCAAATTGTATGAGAGGTTACATAGTTTATGTGATCAGATCTTTGATAATTTATGTCGGTCAATAGTTTTACTGGAATGAAGTCATTAATATCAACAATCTTTTTGTAAGCTAAATTTATATAGTTTTCTAACTGGAGCATGCGAAATGAAAAAAAATCGATGTCGTCACCATTGGCTTCTTCGACTCTATGTCCTTCATAGACACAATCGCCGGGATTTAACTGCGTAGCGCACAATATATTTTTTGTATAACGCTTGACCTCTTCATAGAGAGAATTTATTTCCATATTGTGATATTCAAATCTCGATTGATTGGCGTAATAATACAAGTGCCGGAGTCCCAACCGAGTCATGTTGTTAAGCGTGCCTTCTCGATAACTTTCAAAGCGAGAGCTTATTATTTCAAGACACTCACTGGTGCTAATCTGTGGATAATTCATAGGAAAACAGTCGGTAATTCCAAACTGAACAAGTAGAAATGTTTTACTCTCATCATACTGACGCGCCAATTCATTTATCTGGCTTACCGTGGAATCATTCCATGAGTGCCAGTTATCATTCGCATGTATTATTAGATTATCAGCAAATTCGATTGTAACAACTGCATCATAGCTGGTAAAATCCGGATTGATATGCTGCTTTAATTTGAACGGTCCAAAGTCAAAGCCATTAGCTATTAGTTCTGTTGAACCGATTTTTTTTAATCTATTCTCTAAGCCCGGAGATGGAAATTTGGGGCATATGAAAGTTTTATTTTCCATGTGTCGCTTAAGAAACCAATCATCAAGATGGTCGTCATGACCGTGTGAAATGATCACTGCCATTCTGTCATGATGTCTTATCAACTCAAGAATATCTTTTGAGCGTGGGGAAGGACTCTGATACCAATTTCCGAAGGCATTAGAAGCATACCAGGGGTCAGTTAATATCGAATAACTATCGTGGTTAATAAAAATTGATGCGTGATTTATGAATTTAAATATCATGATGCGTCGATTTGCTTTGTTGTGAGTTGAATTAATAAATCTTCAAAAAACTTAAACTCGTTTTTTCTAATAATTTTTGCAGGAACTCCAGCAACAACAGCGAAAGGTTCGACGTCTTCAGTAACAACAGCTCCAGCGCCTATAAATGCACCTTTGCCGATTTTCACGGAAGGAAGTATCGTTGAGTTTGTTCCTATAGTTGCATAATCACCTATTTCAACTTTTCCAGTTATAGCTACGTTGCCCATAATATGAACACCATTACCTACTACACATTCGTGGTCGATAGTTGCGTTTGTATTAATTATTGTATGGTTGCCAACTACAGAAAACTTATGGACAACGGCACAAGGCATTATTTGACAACCGTATCCAATAGTTGCAGATCGCTCTACAAAACTTCTTTCGTGTATCAATGTTAGAGCTTTCAGCCCAGTTTTTTCTAAATATTCTGCTGTTTTAAGTCGAGCGTAACCGTGCTCTCCGCCAATACACACAACATAGTGTGAGGCGGATTTAATGTCATTTTTTAATGTATCTATGCTGTTTATAAACTTAGCGTTTGTAGGAAATGGCGGGCTTTCAAGTGTGTTGTCGAATATTATTTTGACTTCGCCAGCATTACTTTCTCTAATCATTTCTTCAATAATACGAGCCTTACTCTTTCCGCCCCAAAGCAATACACTTGGCTTTTGATCTATATCTTGCTGTGTGTGTTTAGTCATTGCCTTTTGTACATAGCGTTTGAATTTACGTGTGTGCGGTAGTGTTGAAAAGTGCTTTTGCGTCTTGTAGCGCAATTTGTAACCATAAGCGTGTAAAATCCAACAATCACAATAAGTTACGTCAGCATATGCTGCTACAAAAACGAACAAAAAAGTCTATCAAAACTAACACACAGAAGAGTTGGTGCGCTGGAAGTCGCTTAAATGCTGGGTTCTTTTCTTATGTTGGTATTGAGTAGGAATATTGGCATAACTTTCGGGAATTTTGACCATAACAAAATCTTAATTCAAAATCTCGCCCAAAGTTTTTGCTAAATTTTTGATTTCGTCTTCGCTAGTTAATTCGCTGAAAGCGAAGATCATTTTTTTATCAACGCAATATCCGCCAATGATATTTTTCGTCAAAAGTTTTTGATTAATTTCGTGAGCATTTTTAGAAAATTCTACGGTAAACTCGTTGAAGAAAGTTTCGTTCAAAACTTTTAAACCCTTGATTTTGCTGAGTTCTTCATATGCAAAAATTGCGCGATGATGATTAATTTGCGCGAGTTTTTTATAACCAATTTCACCTAAAAGTGAAGTGTGAATGGTGAAGGCGGTAGCGCATAATCCTTGGTTTGAGCAAATATTTGAAGTGGCCTTGTCACGTCGAATATGTTGTTCGCGAGCATTAAGTGTTAAAACGTAACCATGTTTGCCATCGGCATCAATGGTGGCACCGCAAATTCTACCGGGCATTTGGCGCACAAATTCTTTTTTGCATGCAAAATAGCCAAGCAACGGGCCACCAAAATTTAAACCAACGCCCAGTGAAGAAGCCTCGCCAACGACGATATCGGCTTGTGAAGGAGCCTCAAGCAAACCAAGCGCTAAAATTTCATTGACGACTACAATCATCAGGGCGCCAACTGCATCGCATTTTTTTCTAACCTCGTTGAGATCAATAATATTGCCGTAAAAATCAGGATATTGAACAACAACAGCGCTACAATTTTCATCAATATTTTCAACCAACTTAGCTTGATTTAAATCTAAAAAAGTTTTGCAAACCGCAAGATAGTCGGGGTGGATATTGCCGTGAACAGCGATGTTTTTGCGGGAGTTTTTAATGCGCAAACTCATCAAGCAAGCTTCGGCTAGCGAAGTGGCGCCGTCATACATTGAGGCGTTAGCAACTTGCATTCCTGTAAGCAATGAAATAATTGATTGAAATTGAAAAATCACCGCTAAAGTCCCTTGTGAGATTTCTGGTTGATAAGGGGTGTAAGAAGTCAAAAATTCCGATCTTTGGATTAAATGATCAACCGCAGATGGGATATGATGTTTGTAGCAACCGGCTCCTAAAAAAAATGAACCTTGCGAGGCGGGGCGATTTTTTTTGGCAAATTCATTGAGAATTTTTTCGACTTCAATTTCACCTTGATGAGATGGGAGTCCATCAATTGGTTTTTTGAGTAAAAATTGATCTGGGACGGCATCATATAATTCGTTTACACTTGAAACGCCAATTTCGGCAAGCATTTGTCTGCGGTCATTTTCGGTAAGAGCAAGATAGCGCATTGTTTTAGAGTTAAATTGAGAATTAATTTGATTGTAAGTGCGAAATAAATTGCGAACAAGTATCAAAAAATTCAAGTAATTTTCAAGAGCTTATTTTAGAAAAATCGGATAGAAATTTTGATAAAATTGGATGTTTTTATTGGATTATTTCACTAAATTATTTCACTAATATTTCACTAAATTATTTCACTGGGGGCGATTTTTTTTTCGTATAAAGCTCTGCCAACTATGGCGCCGATAACTCCATCTTTTTTGAGTTCTCG
>VGDJ01000013.1 GCA_016869775.1 Alphaproteobacteria bacterium | reverse complement strand
AGTGCTGATTTGAAATGATTAGCTATCGCGGATTTTAGCCTTAAAATTTACTGATAAATTTTCAATAATTTTGGCACTTATCGAATCAATTTCGTTAGAAGTTAGAGTTTTTTCAATGGGTTGAATTTTTACTTTTATAGCTACTGATTTTTGTGAAGAATCAATTTTTTCACCACAGTAAATATCAAATATTACTATGTCTTTAATAAAATTTTTATCAACTGCGCTAATTGATTTTAGTAGGTCGCCGACCAAAATGTTTTTATCAACTAAAAAAGCAAAGTCTCTTTCAACGGTCGGAAGATCGTTGGTAATAAATGGTTTGCGGACCAAGTTTTTTAAGTTATTTGGTAATGATTCTAGAAAAATTTCAAAAGTATAAAGACGATTTTTAAGATCGAAAATTTTATTAATTTGTGGATTAATTTCACCAACATAGCCAATTATATTTTTGCCAATTTTTAAACTTGCAGAACGATGAGGGTGATAATATTTAGGAACTAAATCGCTAGAGATTGTAAGACTTTCGGGTTTTACACCAGATAAATCAACGATTTCATAAAAATCTTTTTTGACATCAAAAAAATCATAATCTCGAATTTCTTCAAAGTGATTAGGTTCAGAATTTTTGCCGGCTCTAAGACCAGCTATCATTAGTTTTTGAGAATTTTGATTTTCAAAAATATTGCCAATCTCAAAGAGACTAAGATTAGAAATATTGCGTAAATAATTTTTGTGATATGAGTTTAGAAGGCCAATTATAAGGTTTGGACGCATAAAATTCAATTCTTGGGAAATTGGATTTTTTATAACTAAATTTGGGTTTTTGTGACAAAAGAAATTAATGCTTTTCTCATCAACAAATGACCAATTTATGGTTTCGATGAAACCTTTTGAGGCTAATAAAATTCTAGCTTTATGAGATAAATTTGGATTGGCCTGAGTATATTTTTTTGGGGTTTTTAAATCATTTTTTAGAATTTTTTCATATCCGTAAATTCGAAGTATTTCTTCAATTAAATCTTCTGAAGAAAATATATCATGACGCTTTGTTGGAACTTCAACTTTAAGGTTTTTATCGACTTTAAATTGAAGTGATTCAAGAATTGAAATGGCATTGGATTTTTCAATATTTATGCCGATTAGTTTTTGGAATTTGTCAAAATCAAAATCAATAATTGTTGGATTAATTATCGTGCCATCAATAAAAATATCACTAACTTGGCCACCGCAAATATCGATAATAAATTTAGAAGCCAACTCAATACCGTCAATGCAAGAACTGTAATCAACGCCCCGCTCAAAACGATGTCTTGAATCTGATAAAATACTCAAACTTCGACCCGCTTTGGCAACTACTTCTTTGGAAAAATATGCAGATTCAAGCAATATTTCTGTAGTATCGATTTTGCAAGAAGATTGTTCTGAGCCAATTATTCCAGCAATGCTCAAAATTTCATTATCGTTACAAATTGTTAGAATATTTGAACCAACCAAATGTTGTGTGTTTTTTAGAGTTGTAATTTGGGTCGAATCTGTAGTGTTTTTTAGTTGAATTTTTTGACCAATTTTTTGGAGATCGTAAGCGTGCATTGGTCTATTGAGTATATGCATAACATAGTTCAGTGAATCAACAACTGCTGATACGGAGTTCATTCCAATTGCTTCAAGTTTATCGCTTAACCACTTGGGTGATGGGCAGTTTTTTATGTTTTTAATGATTCTAAAGGCTATAAATGGACAATCATTTTTTGAGTGATTTTCGAACTTAACGTTAAATTCAAACTCCGAAGCGATTTTTGGAATTTCTAAAGCTTTGAGTTTTCCAATTCCGGTTGCTGATAAATCGCAAGCTATTCCATAAACTCCCAAGCAATCTCCGCGATTAGGGGTTATATTTATTTCTATTGTTGCATCGTTGATACCAAAAACTTCGGATATTTTGGTGCCAATAGGGAATTTTTCATCAATTTCAATAATGCCATTATCATCATTTCCAAGATTAAGTTCGCGGGCCGAGCAAAGCATGCCATTACTTTCGATTCCAGCAATTTTAGCTTTTTTAATTTGCATTAAATTGCTTGGTATTATTGAGTTTATCGGGGCATAAGCAACCTTGAGGCCTGTTCGTGCATTGGGGGCTCCACAAATAATTTGCAGCGGCGTTTTGCAGTCGTTTGTTTCAACTAAACAGATTTTTAATTTTTGAGAATTTTCATGGGGCTGGGCATCGATTATTTTTGCAACTGAAAAATAGTTTAGCGTTTTAGATTTATCGATAACTGATTCAACTTCGAGACCAATCTTGGTGAGAGTTTGACATATTTCGTCAATGGTTGCCGAGGTATCAAGAAATTCTTTTAGAGTGGAAAGAGTAAATCTCATGATACTTAATTAATTTTAGCAATTTTAAGTATTGAGTTATCAATAATTTTTTGATTTTCCTCGTCACTAAATTTAATATTTGAGAATTTTTCAATTACTTGATTAACCAAATTTTCTTTAACTAAGCGGATAGCGGCTTCTTCTTCAGATTTAATTCTTTCGATAGCAATACTGGAAATCTTGGTTATTTGTTCGTCGAGACTTTTTTTGGAGTCGGCCTCAATTTTTTTGGCCTCATCGATAGCATCGCTAATGATTTTTTGAGAGTGCTCAGTGGCGTATTTATGAAAAGCGTGAGCCTCTTCTAGTAACTTTTGAGCATATTCGCGCATTTTTTTTGCCTCTAAAATATCTTCGGCAATTTTTTTTGATTTGGCATCAAGCCCTTTAGAAATTGATGGGAATGCATATTTAATTAATAAGGCTAAAAATGAAAAGAAGGCGATTGCAAGCCAGAATTTTTCGTCAAACATTTTAATTTATAATTTTGTTTTTGATAAATTTAGTAAGATTTTCAATTAGAAGAGAGTTGTTGATCTTGGATTCGGTAATGAATTTTTTGATTTCTAGCCTAGATAATCTGACATTGTCATCAATTTTTGATTTTAAGTGTTCAATAGATTCTTCGCGTTGAGCATGAGCTTTTTTGGTAATTTCATCAATTTTGTGAAGATAATCTGAGTTAGCTTTCTGAAGAATTTGTTGCGCTTCATCATTTATAGATAGGGTTTTATTATCAAGTTCTGAGGCTAGAGATTTATCAGTTTCGATGAGGTCATTTCTTTTGGAAATTATGTTTTTTAGGCGTGGTAAAATTGAGAATTGAGCAAAAATGTAAAGCGTAATAAAACAAAGTCCAAACCAAAAGATTTGGGATAAATATGTCGAAAAGTCAAACTGAGGCATAGCGAGTTTATATATTTAATTTAAGTCTAGATTTTGTGATTTAAATTGGGTTTTGTATGTGGTGTGAATGAAGGTTAGTTGGTAAATAATACTAAAAATGCTAAGAGAACGGCAAAAATCCCCATCGCTTCGGCTAAACCAACTGCAATGTATATGTATTTTTCAATTTTTGGTGCAGCAGAAGGGTTTCTGGCGATACTGTTGAAAAATGATCCGAAGATGTTTCCGATCGCAATAGCGGCTCCAGCCATAGCGATTGATAGTAGGCCGACGCCGATAAATTTTAATGCAAGCATTTCCATAGTTTTATAAATTTTAGAGTTGATAAAGTGCTCATTTACCCCATTAAAGAGGGAAAATATTTGGCAAAATGAGCTATGCCAAATTCTTGTTAATCAGAACCCTTGTTAATCTGAGCCCTTGTTAATCTCAACCTAATGCGCTTTCATGGTTTCGCTGAGATATGCACACACTAGAATCGAGAAAATATAAGCTTGAAGAACCGCAACAAAAAGTTCAAAGCCGGTCATTACGATACTAAATAAAAAAGGTAAAGCACCAAGAATGCCAAGAGAAATGATGAAGCCAGCAATTACTTTTAATAGAACGTGTCCAGCTACCATATTGGCAAAAAGTCGCACTGAGAGAGTTATGGGGCGAATTAAAAACGAAAAGAGTTCAATAATGAATATAACAGGTGCCATCCACATTGGGACTCCGCTTGGTAAAAACATGTGAATAAAGCCTACAATGCCATTACGCAAAATTGCATAAATAGTGATGATTAAAAAACACATCATGGCAATTGATATCGTAACTGCAACTTGGCTTGTGGCTGTAAAGCTATAAGGTGTCATCCCAAGGCAGTTGCATAAAAGTATGAAAGTGAAAATACTAAAAATTAAGGGCATAAATTTTTTACCTTCAGCGCCAATACTTCCATCAATTAAGTTGTTGATAAAATTATAGATTGATTCGGCAATCATTTGAGTGCGCGATGGGATTAATAATTTTCGACTCGTAGCCTTAAGCATGAATATGATTATTAAGGCGGTAGCAATAACCATGTATAAGGCTGAGTTGGTAAAACTAAAATTATAATTTCCAATGTGAATTGGATAAATTTCTTTAATTTTGAATTGATCGAGTGGGCTATGTTTATTGTGAGTTTGGTGATTTGATTCTAAGTGAGAATTTTCAGAATTTTCTGGGCTTTCAGGTGATTCAAGATCGGTTTTTAAATTTTTTTTGGTAGTAGAGGAAAATTTAGAATGGTTGGAATTTTCTTCTATATTTTTAGTAGAATTTTTATTAAGGGGTAAGGAATTTTCTTTGGTTTTTTGTTCCATGGAAATTGTAGAATTTATTGGTAAAAATTTAAAAAAAGCTAGATTTATTTAATTTGCTAAATCAATATCGATGTAAGGATTAGTTTTTTTAGGTGTATCAAAATATTTTTTGCTTAACATAAAGTCAAGTTATGAAATTTGTTAAATTTTGGGTTTTAATCCTTAGTTTTATAACAATAAAATATAAAACTGCTAACTCTCAAGAACTTCAGGCGCGATTTCAAGATTGGAGTGTTTTTAAAACAGAAAGGGGCGATAAAACTATTTGTTATGTTGCATCAACTCCAATAAAAAGCGAAGGTAATTTTGACAAAAGAGGTGAGCCTTTTTTTTTAGTCACTAATGTTGAAAATGATTCAGATGAAATTAGCACTTCTTCTGGATTCATATATAACAAAACTTCAAATGTTGAATTAAATTTTGGCACTAAAAAATATTATCTCTTTCCTTATAAAACTGTTGCTTGGGCAAATGATAAAAATGATGATGCTGATATTATAAAAGAAATGCAAAATAGCGCTGAAATGGTGGTTTCTGGGGTTGCGCGCGATGGTAAAATTGCAATTGATACCTATTCATTAATTGGTTTTATTCACAGCTATAAAAAAGTTAAAGAGGCATGTCAGAATCTTTGATATTAAAATTCATAATTGTAGCTTTTGCTTTCTTATTTTGCTGTGTTGTCTTGATATTTTTAATTAGGTCAATTCTTGAGCTAATTATTTATTTTTCTTACAAAAATTATCAAAAATTTAAATCCAAATCGCATAAATTATTTTCAAAATCATCAAAAAAATTTGATAAAATTGATGAGGAGTTGTTTCGAAAGAAGTCAGAAATACCAAAGTCACATTCACAAATTAGGGCAGAAAATACTAAAAGAAAAGTTCAAGCTGAATACCAAATTTTAAATGAAAATTTTTTAGAAGATGAAAAAATTGTCGGCATTGCTCAACCTCTGGGGTTCTGGACTCGTAAAATTTTTGGCGAGAGAATTGCTACTGTTATAGCTCAGGCTGAGTCAATGAAGAAAGGTGAATCAACTAAATTTTGGCAAAATTTTGTTAAGGCAAGTAGAGCGCAGGCTCGCTATCGCGATAATATTAATAACTCGAGGTAAAATTTATGAATCTTAATTTAATAGATAATGAAATAATTAATGTTTTTTTTAAATTTTATAAAAAAGATATAAAATCAATTGGCTCTGATCTATTCGAGAATGTTGCGCATAAGATTTCACAAAATGTTGAAAAACTTATTAATGATGAAGATGCACAAAATTTAATTTTGCAAAAATTTAGCGATTACGAATTTTCATTTTTTCATGTTGTGGCCAAATTTGGAAGTTCAAAAGATTTAAAAAAAATTATTGAAATCGTTGGTATTAAAAATCTCAATCATGGCGATATCAATAATTACACTGCTCTTCATCATTGTTCGATTAGCGGCAGATTAGATAATGTTAAAGTTCTTATTGGATTTGGGGCAAATGTTAATGCAAAATCATCTGATTACACCAGAAATTGGCGCCCAATTCATTATGCTTGTAAATATGGCTTTAAGGAAATTGTCGAGGAGTTTATTGAAGCTGGCGTAAATAAAGAGGTTGTAACTTCATTTGGCTTGACACCCCTTCATGTCGCTTGTGAATTTGGCAATTCAATTATTGCTGAATATTTAATAAAAATTGGATGCGATTTAGATGCCGAAACTATTGCCGAGAATCATCGCATGACACCTCTTCATTATGCAGTAATGATTAATTCTGAAAAAACGGTTAAAATTTTATGTATTTCGGGAGCAAATATTTTTAAAAAAACACTCGATGGTATTGATGCTTTGTTGATGGCAACCAAAAGGAATTATTCTCAAATTGTAGAAATTTTAATCAATCGCGGAGTGGTTGATAACATTGAGGAAGCCCTCAAAATTGCCATAAAAAATAATTGTCTTGATTCTCGAGATATTATTGAAGTTTTTGTTAAAATTAGAGATAAATTATTTGATAAATCTAATTTGGTTAAGTTTGCTAAAAACATTAACGAATTTATTAGCGATTTAAAGCCACAAAATATTGACGAATCTTATCTATCACTATTTTTTGATCACAAAATATCCGCTTATTTTTTGAATAGAATTTCTAAAAAAATTGGGATTGTAAAAAAGTATAATTATACTCTTGAAACTTATTCTAAAGAGATTGGTCTTGATATCTTATCTAAAAACTTCAAAAAGATTGACGAAATTATTACTCACAAAAAAATTGCAAGAAAATATTAAATCAAATTCATTTTTTTCATTATTGTTTCAATTTTTAATCGAACTTCGATTGAGGGTTGTGATAGTGGCAAGCGAATTTCAGATTCGCACAAGCCCATTAAGCTAGCGCCATATTTTACGGGAATTGGATTAGTTTCACAAAACATTGTTGCATGAAATTCAGTTAGTTTATCTTGAATAATCAAAGCTTGTTTGTAATCGCCTTTGGCTGTGTATTTTTGTAAATCACTTACCATTTTTGGTAATAAATTTGACGAAACTGAAATTACGCCATTTCCACCCATTGCATTAAATCCAACTGCGGTTGCATCTTCACCAGATAAATATAAAAAATCTTTTTTAATTAAGAGTCGAAGAGAAGCAACTCTGGCTAGGTCTCCTGTGGCATCTTTGATGCCGATTACATTTTCTAATTCGGCTATTCTTGCTAAATTTTGATCAGACATATTGATAACTGAACGGCCCGGAATATTGTATATTATTAATGGAATTTCACATTTATTAAGTTCTTTAAAATGCTGATAAATACCATCTGGCGTTGGTTTGTTGTAATATGGAGTAACAATTAAACAAGAATCCACGCCAATTTTTTTTGCATGATTGGTCATTGAAACTGCTTCATAAGTTGAATTTGAGCCGGTTCCAGCCATTACTTTAACTTTTTTATTGGCAATTTGCACAGCCATTTCAACAAGGCGGTTATGTTCATCGTGAGATAAAGTTGGAGATTCGCCCGTTGTCCCGCATGGAACAATTCCATCAACACCATTTTCGATTTGAAATTTAATAATTTTTTCAAAAGCTTTTTCATCAAGTTTATTGTTTTTAAAAGGCGTAATTAAGGCGGTATAAGTGTTTGTGTTCATGCAATGGGGAGTTTAAAATTTAAATTGATTTTAAATCATAAATTTCTATCTTTTATAAATCAATAATTCGATTAAAACACCATTTTCATTATACAAAACCCCATACAACCAATTTTAATAAATAACCAAAAATGGAAAATTCTATTATCAATTTTGCTAGCCAAATTTTGTTTCCTCTCAATACCTTCCTGTTTTGATTTTTTTGATTATAGCTATTGGTTTGTCAATGGTGATAATTCTAATTCCATTTATCATCAATAAAATGCGTCCAGATTCTCAAAAAAATTCCCCATATGAATGCGGTTTTGAAGGCGAGGGTCCAGTTAGAAGTGAATTTAAAGTACAATTTTATTTGGTAGCTATTTTGTTTATAATTTTTGATCTGGAAGTGGCTTTTCTATTCCCGTGGGCTGTTGCGCTCAGAGAAATTGGGGTTATTGGTTTTTGGTCAATGATTATTTTTCTAACAATTTTAACTCTTGGATTTGTTTATGAGTGGAAGAGGGGTGCCCTTGAGTGGAAATAAAATGAAAACAATTTTCTTAAAATTTTTTTAAAATTTAAAATCATCAATTAATTTTTCTATGAATAATCTTAGCCCTCTTAATCAAGATTTACTTCTTAATCAACTTACTGAAGAAGTTAAAAATCAGGGTTTTGTTACTGCCAAGCTTGATGACCTAGTTAACTGGGCTCGTAGTGGTTCACTTTGGCCTATGACTTTTGGTTTAGCTTGTTGCGCGGTTGAGATGATGCAGACTGCCGCAAGTCGATATGATCTTGATAGATTCGGAATGATATTTCGTCCTTCTCC
Organism: Alphaproteobacteria bacterium; assembly: GCA_016869775.1. GTDB lineage: Bacteria > Pseudomonadota > Alphaproteobacteria > Rickettsiales > UBA1997 > CAILUF01. Next base: position 6,941 of record VGDJ01000013.1, on the reverse strand, counting down.
ACGCCAATCTGACGTCATGATTGTTGCTGGTACACTAACTAACAAAATGGCTCCAGCTTTGCGCAAAGTATATGACCAGATGGCTGAGCCTAGATACGTTGTTTCAATGGGAAGCTGTGCCAATGGCGGAGGATATTACCATTACTCATATTCAGTGGTTAGAGGATGCGATAGAATTGTGCCTGTAGATGTTTATGTACCAGGTTGCCCACCAACAGCCGAAGCATTGCTTTATGGATTAATGGTTTTGCAAAGAAAAATTCAGAGATCAAAAAATTTTAAAAGGTAATTATATGTTTCAAGATTTAAAACTTCAGGCTGAGTACATAAAAGAAAATTTTAGCAATGTGCAAATTCTCGACCCAATTGTAGGTGATAACTTAATTATATATATTTCACCTTCGCAATTGATTGATTTTTTAAAATTTCTTCGCGATGACCAAAATCTTTCTTTTAAAACCTTGCTCGATGTGTTTGGAGCTGATATGCTTGGCATAAGGAATCCAAGGTTTGAAGTAATCTATAATTTATTGAGTTATAAGTTAAATAATCGACTAACTGTTAAAGTCGCAATCAACGAACATGAAGAAATTCCCTCGGCGGTTTCGGTTTTTAGTTCTGCTGGATGGTTTGAGCGCGAAGCTTTCGATATGTATGGTATAAAATTTTCTAATCATCCCGATCTTAGAAGAATTCTTACCGACTATGATTTTGAAGGCTATCCATTGCGCAAAGATTTTCCTCTCACTGGATATAAAGAAGTTAGATATGATGAAAATCTTAAAAAAGTTGTCTATGAAGATGTTAAGCTTATGCAAGAATTCAGAAATTTTGATTTTGAAATGCCTTGGGAGGGTGTAAAAAAAGTTGTTCAAAAAAATGACATCAAATAGTTTTTGATTAAAATTTATTTTTTGCATTCGTATTTTACTCTCATAAAACAATTCTCATCAAACAAAAACTTCAATTAAATCAAATTAAAATGAATATTTTTGAAAAACTTACAAAATCATTTTTAGATGCGAGTCGAGGCCAAGAGTCATTTAAATTTGTAATGTGGTTTTGGGGTGGTTTTTTTTATGTATTGGGTTTTTATGTTTTTGATGACATTAACAAAAAAATAAAAAATTCTTTTGTTCTAACGCCGTTATTGATTTTTCTGGCTATTTACTTTGTTTGGCACATTTATGTCACTATAAAATGTGCCCCAAAAACCCCAAAACTTTCTAGAGATGATCAAAAAATTGAAAACCTAAAAAAGCCTAGTCTCGCTAAGTCGCTTTTAAGAAAATTATTCTTGCAAGAACCAATCAACAAAATGAATCCGCGCAATTTAATCATCATTTTGGATCTATATTTCTTTTTACACTTTATGTCATTGATTTAATGTCAAAAATTGTAATTTTTTTTACGGTGTTGATGTTTTTTTCTTCGCCAAGTTACCCACTGCCCCTTCAGTTTTCTAAAGAAAATTTTCAAAATCAAGTTCCTAAAATATATAACTGGAAAGTAATTAGAGTTGTAGATGGCGATACCCTTGAAATTGCTAATGATTTTTTACCTCAAGAATTAAAATTATTTATCAGAGTAAAAGGAATCGATACTCCAGAAAAAGAGGCGCGGGCTCAATGTAAAAAGGAGCGGATGTTGGGTCAAAAAGCCACTGAATTTACATCTAAAATTATTGCAGAAGCTCAAAAAAATAAGCATGCAATTAATTTTTCTGAAATTAAGTGGGATAAATATGGCGGAAGAATTATTGCTAAAGTTACTATTAATAAAGTTGATCTTGGACAAAAGTTAATTGATCATGGTTTAGCAAGGGTTTATAATGGCGAAAAGAAAAAAAGTTGGTGTAATTAATTGATTTTTTAAAGGTTAATCAGGCTAGATTTGTTGATTTGCAATTAAAAACTCAGAAGCAAAATAAAGCGATCCGCAAATCAAAATCACGGTTTTTTGGTTATTAAAATTAATCTCGATCTCATTAAAGGCTTCGGTGAAATTTTCTATCGTTTTAGCACTAATTTTTAAATCTTTGGCAATTTTTAAAATATCTTTAGCCTTTCTAAATCTTGGGTCTTTGGCTATTTCTGGAATTAGCAATAAGTTAATTTTGGAGCTAATGATTCTTAAAAATTCTTCACAATTTTTATCATTTAGCATTTGAAAAATTACAATTCTTTGATGTTTTTGAAAATTTTCTAAAAATTCGTTAATAGTTGTTGCCCCCTGAACATTGTGGCTTCCATCGAGATAAATTTGAAAATTTCTAGAGAGTTTTTTAATAAAATTTCCTGAATTAATTTTTTCAAGACGAGCTTTCCATTTAGTGTTTTCTAGGCCATCTTTAATGTTTTGATCAGAAATTTTAAAGTCTGTTTGATTTTTTATTGAACAAATAGCGGTTTTGGCATTTTCAATTTGATGAGAGCCAAATAATGAGATTTTTATCGAATCCAAATCAATATTTGTTTGTGGAAAAAAATCTTTAGTTAAAACCAATTTAGAATTAAGTTCTTTAGCTTTTTTTGAAATCACATTAAGCGCCAAAAGTTCTTGATTAGCACATATTATAGGGCAATTCTTTTTGATAATGCCAGCTTTGGCTTTAGAAATTTCATCGAGTGAGTCACCCAAAAATTGTTGATGATCAAACGAAATTGGGGTGATGATTGATTGAAAAACATTGGGCAAAACATTAGTGGCATCAAATTCACCTCCCATTCCGGTCTCAAGCAATAAAATATCTGCCGGATTTTCGCTAAAAGCTAAAAAGGCGCAAGCGGTCGTCGCTTCAAAAAAAGTAATATCAATTTCTGGACTACTACTACAAGCATCTTGACAGCGGTTTAAGTAGGATTGCAACAAATCATCGCTAATTTTTGTTCCTGATAATTCAATTCGCTCATTAAACTCTATCAGGTGTGGCGAGGTATAGCGATGGACTTTGTATCCAGCTTGCTCATAAATAGTTTTGAGAAATGCTAAAGTCGAACCTTTGCCATTGGTGCCGGCAATATGAATGGTTTTTGGAAGTTTGAGTTGAGGATTTCCTAATCGATTTAAAAGTTCATTTATTCGATCTAAACCAAGATTTATATGATGAAAGTTGTTGGGGTTAGGCCATTTTGGAAGCTTCACAGTTTTATTTGTTTTTTAAGAATACTTGGTAAACACGGTGAAAATTGTAGTTGAATTCGGCGCCTAAAATAAAAACTAGGCTAATTAAATAAAAAAACATTAATGAAATTATTATGCTTGCAATGGATCCGTAAACAAAATTCATTTGATCAAAGTTTTGCAAATAAATCGAAAAAAAATTTACTAAAACAACCCACAGGGCAACCGCTAAAATTGAGCCCGGAACGGTTTGCGAAATTTTTTGTTTAGCATTCGGAAGTGCGAAATATAGGGTTGATGTCGAAGCGGTCAATATTATAAAAATGGCAATTTGTCGCAAATAAAAAAAATCATAATCGATATGAAGTTTAACAGAAAATTTTTCTTCGATGGTTTTGAGAATTACGGGTACAACGACAAAAATTGCAATGCCTGTGATTATAATAAAAATAATTATAAAAAACTCGAAAATACTTACCAATCTTCGCCAAATGTAAGGCGGAGGAAAGGCAACTCGATAAGCGCGATTGAGTATAGTTCTACAGCCTTCTACCGATGATGATGCTGTCCAAATTACTCCAATTATGGCAATGGTTATATATTCATCGCTGGGGCCAGAAATAATTTCGTTAATGCGAGGTGCCAAACCTTGTGACATCTCATTGGGTAGGCCGGCGATAATAGTTTGTAATAAATCGCTTCCAACTTGCGATTCGCCGAAAAAACCAATTACTGCAATTAAAAAAATTAATGATGGAAAAAAAGATAAAATACTCAAAAAAGCCAAGTACCCAGCGTGTTCAATTCCATCGTGGCGAATCATATCAATAATGGAAGTTTTGAATATTTTAAGGGGGATAAGAAAATATTTATGAAAATAATAGTTTATTTGTGAGCGCTTTTTTTTGGGCATTGATATATTTTAAATCTCTTTAACAAACATAAATTTTTCTAAAATAAATTTTTTTGATGAAAAAAATTTTTGTTCTTCTTTGTTTTTGGTAAATGATTCAAAAACAATTTTTTGACATAAATATTGTTGCGAAATTTGCATAATCCAATCAATCAAAAGATTGGCTATTGTTAGATAAGAAATGCCATCAAGAGCATAAAAATCAATAATTGAACAGAGTTTTTTAGAAAAAAAATCGTTATCTATTTTGCAAACGATTGCGCCAATTATATCGTTGCCAGATTCATCAAATATAAGAGCTATATGGTAATTTTTTTGGATTTTTTCGTAAATATCTTCAATTGGATTTTGGTGCTTAAAATCAAGGCGATGTTGTGCATTTTTATAGTATTTGCTAATATCGCTTCTGGATATAATGGTTTTTAATTGCATTTTGTAGATTGAAAAATAGTTTGAATCAAATTTTACCCTTCAGAATGTGAAATATAAGTATTTTTTCTTTAAAATATCTCACCTAAATACTCACTTACTAAGCTAAAGTTGAAGTATTTATAAATTAAATCATTTTTATGGTCAATCAACATAATCCGCCTAAATATTTAAAAAGTGATTTAATTAAAAGAAATTATTTAGAATCAATTCAAGAGGCTATAGCTCTTGATTTTAGCGTTTGCTTGCTTGATATAAAAAGTATCGATACTCAAATCAAAAAGCATTTTATTGAGCTTCAAAAAATAAAAAAAATCGCCGATGAAGTACAAAAAATAATTAAAATTGATGAGTTTTATCTAAAAATTTCATCATCAAAAAATTTATTATTATCAATAATTGATTTAGAAGCCAAGCTTCAAGATGTTCTTCGGCGAGCCAGAAAATCAGCGGTTAACGATCTAATTTGTGAATATAAAAGTAATGATAGTGATGAAAGATATTCATTTTTAGCAATTCTGAATCGTTGTTTTGATAACAATATTTCTGCCAAAACTATTCAACTTTTTATTGATAATTATTTTTTGGCGCCATTTAGTTTGACAGCGCACCCAACAAATCCAATGAGTCTCGAATATACAATTTTTGGGAATAAATTCGATACGATATTGACCGATAAAAAAAATCTAAATTTCAAAAAATTGCATGAAATTATTGAAAAATTAATTTTATGTCCAATTACAAGTCCAAAAAAATCTTGCACTGAAGAGATGATTGAGGCCGAATTGGCAATCAAGAATATTAAGAAAGCCCACAAAGAATTATTGCAAAAATGGCAATCTCAGCTTGAAAAATCACCATATTTTTCGCAAATAATAATCCCAAAGAAAATTATAAAAACAGCGGTATGGACTCATGGCGGAGACGCAGACGGCAATCCAAATATCACTTCTCAAGTTTTGAGTGAGGGGCTTGAGAGAATCAAAAAATATCGACTTGGAGTTAAGATTGATCTGAGGCATGATGCCAAAGATATTGAAGAATGTTTGATCGTAACTCTAAAAAATTTTAACTCACAAATGTTTACTTTAAATAGTGAAGAGCAAAAAATTAAAGAAATTGAGCGCATTATAAATGATCAAAAATTATGTAAAGAAATTGCTGATTGGCTTGCTTCAAACTTATTTTTAAATCATGAAATTATTAAGAGATTGAGAATTGCCAATCAAAATTGGCGTATGATTGATAAATTTATAATTTCTAACCATAGTTCAGCAAGTCAGGTTTTGTCAGTTCTGCTAATGTTTAAAATCACTCATTCGCAACTAAAAATCATGCCAATTAATGTTGTTACTTTGTCGGAATCACTAGAGGATTTGCAAAATATTTTTAATATTTATCAGCGATTGATTGATAGTAAAATTTTCCAAAAACATATTTCTAAAACTCAAAAAATAGTTGCGATGATTGCCAAAAGCGATTCGGTTAGATTGGCGGGTGTGGCGGTTGATTTTTATCAAGATTGGGCGGTGGGTAAAATTTTGAGATTAAAAAGAATTATCCAGCAAAAATATAAAATATCTTGCGCGATTCATATTTTTAGTGGCCAAGGTAATGCTTTGGCTAGGGGCGGTGGGCGTTTTGATGAAATTCCACTTAGACACTTATTGTGCGCTTTAAATGAGGTGCAAGAAAGCCAGACAAATCTTAATTCTATTGACGCGAGCCTTATAACTGTTCAGGGTCAACAACAACAAATTTTGTTTTCAACTATAAAAAATTCTAAAAATGCAATTGAAAATTTTGCTCTAAGCAATCTTCTTTCGGCTTTAATTTGCGCCAATCATTTAAATTTAGAGCAGAATTATGATTTCAAAAATAACTCAGTGAGGCGCGATTTTAGTGATAAAGCAATCTATGCCTATCAACACAAATATTATGAAAACCAATTTATCAATAATCTAAGCTCTAGGCCACTTAAAAGAGGTCAAAAGCAACAAAACATATTGGCGCCAATAAAATATAGCGCGTTCAGGGGTGAGTTAGAGAATTATAATTTATTCAATACTCGCGCTATAACGCTTGACAGAACAATCGCTCACTCCGCTTCATTTGCATTAATGTTTTTTGGTGTAAGGGAGGCTTTTGAAAATTTTATGCACAAAAATCAAAATTTGGAATTGCTTAAAGAGCTTTATTTGAGCAACAAGCCATTTTTCGATTTTATTCGTAATCAACTCATTACTTTGCATTTAGTGGATATTAAATATACATGGAAAATGTTGCTTGGTTCAGATAGGCCAAGTATTGAAGAAATTTTATCACTCGCCGATAAATATCAAAATTTAGTAAATGATAAATCATTAAATCTTGCCCAAAGACAAAAAATAACTTTGGCTTTTATTGATAAATATATTTTTGATGTCGCCATAATATTGGCTAAAATGCTATTTGGTGATAATAATTTATTAGATTT
>VGDJ01000012.1 GCA_016869775.1 Alphaproteobacteria bacterium | reverse complement strand
ACAACCTTGTCGTCGCCCAACCGATGCCAGGTTTGCCAATAATCCCAATCGCTTGAGTCAATATTATCAATTTCAAGTTCTACTCAAACCAGCCCCAAGCAATATTAGGAACTTATATCTTAAAAGCCTTGAAGCCATTGGGCTCGACATTACTAACAACGATATTAGATTTGTCGAAGATGATTGGGAAAACCCTTCGGTTGGGGCTTCTGGTTTGGGTTGGGAGGTTTGGTTTAATGGTATGGAAATCACCCAATTTACCTATATGCAACAAATTGGATCAATTGAATGCTCTGTAATCCCCGGAGAAATTACTTACGGACTTGAACGAATTGCAATGCATATTCAAGGTGTTGACTCAGTTTTTGACATTAATTGGAATGGTTTTGAAGGAGTTGACAAAATCAGCTATCGCGACATTTTTTATCAATCTGAAATTGAAAATTCGCATTTTATCATCAATCATAGCAATATTGAAATTTTATCTAAAAACTTTGAAGAGGCCAAACTTCAATCTCAAAACCTTGCCGACAATAATCTGCCCTTCCCAGCATTCGAACAAGCACTCAAGGCAAGTCATATTCTTAATCTTCTCGATGCAAGGCAGGCTATTTCGGTCAATGAAAGAGCTTCATATATTTCACAAATTCGTCAATTGGTTAAATCAGCCTGTGAACTAGTAGTTAACAGCGCAAACACAAATTAAAACGCAAAATTATGAAAACTGGTTTCTTCGATATTCTCAATAATATGGTTTTATCAATCCCATTTTTATGGGCATTTTATTTAGCAATTTTTTTATTTTTATCCTACAAAAAATTTAATTACCTAACCTATTTCGCCATCTTCTCTATCTTGTTTTTGCCACTCAAAATAAATTTAGGATTCTGGTTAATCTTTTGGTCAATTTCAGTTCTAATAATATTTGAACCGATTCGTCAAAAAACTCTAACCCCCTGCATAATTTTTCTTATCAAAACTTTAGGTTTACTGCCCAAAATTTCTCAAACTGAAAAAATCGCCTTAACATCAGGAACAACATGGGTTGATGGCGAGTTGTTTTCGGGAAATCCAGATTTTCAAAAAATTATGGCTCTGAGCTATCCAAAGCTTAGCCTTGAAGAACAAAATTTTTTAGACAACGAAGTCGAAGAAGTTTGCAAAATGTGCGTTGATTATGAAGTTCAAGTCTTACGCGACCTACCCCCTTCTGTTTGGCAATATTTACGCGATAAAAAATTCTTTGGCATGATTATTCCTAAACAATATGGCGGGCTTGGTTTCTCAGCTTATGCTCATAGTTGCGTTGTCGAAAAACTTGCTTCGCGCTCAGTCACTCTTGCTATCACAGTTATGGTTCCAAACTCGCTTGGACCAGCCGAACTTTTATTACACTACGGTACCAAAGCTCAACAAGATTTTTATCTTCCACGCCTTGCCGTTGGAGCAGATTTACCATGCTTTGCACTTACCGAAAATAACGCTGGAAGTGATGCAACCTCTATTCAATCGAATGGTGTAATTTTTAAAAATAGTGATGGCGAAATCAAAATTCGTTTAAATTGGAATAAGCGCTATATCACACTTGGAGCATACGCAACCATCATTGGAGTTGCATTTCAATTGCGCGATCCCGATAAAATATTATCCGAAAATACTGAAATCGGAATCACCTGCGCTTTAATTCCAAGCTCAACTTCAGGAGTTATTCAAGGTCGGCGCCACGATCCTTTGGCCACACCTTTTGTTAATTCGCCTCTCAATGGTCGTGACGTTGAAATAGACTTTGATGCCATAATTGGTGGTAAAGATGGGATCGGCAAAGGTTGGAAAATGTTAATGGAATGTTTGTCAGCTGGGCGCGGAATCTCGCTTCCATCAACTAGCTCGGGAGGCTCAAAACTTGTGAGTCGAGTTGTAACCGCCTACGCCATGGTTCGCGAGCAATTCGGAGCGCCAATTGCTAAATTTGAAGGAATCGAAGAAGTTCTCGCCAGAATTGCATCTCGTACCTATGCGCTAGATGCTATGCGCTCTTTCACAGCTGGTTCGGTTGATTCAGGCGCAAAACCTGCAGTAATAAGTGCCATCGCCAAATATCATTCAACTGAAATGTTTCGTCAAAATATTAATGATGGCATGGATATTTGCGCTGGAAGTGCCATTATTCGAGGTCCGCGCAACATCTTAGCTAATCCATATTTTTCGACACCAATTTCAATTACAGTTGAAGGATCCAACATAATGACTCGAAGTCTTATCCAATTTGGGCAAGGCGCAATCATGTCTCACCCATATGCTTACAAAGAAATACAAGCTCTTGAAAATAACGACAAAATTGCTTTTGACCAAGCATTTTTTGCGCATATTAATCACTTATTTAACAATTTATCGCGTTCAATTTTATTATCTCTAACTCGCGGTTATCTCTACAAACCTAGTAAACATGATTTTGTTACCAAATTTGAGCGAAAAATTTCTTGGTGTAGCGCCACTTTTGCTTTTTTGGCCGATGTTGCAATGGCAAGATTCGGAGGCAATTTAAAACGCAAAGAAAAAATTAACGGACGCTTTGGCGACGCCTTATCTGCAATGTATTTTGCAACCTGTATTTTGCGTAAGTTTAAAGAAAATAATTGCCCATCTTCTGAAAAAGATATTGTTGAGCATGCTCTGCGCGAACAATTTTCAAAAGCGCAATACGCCATTGAATCTCTATATCAAAACCTCTTTAATGGTTTTTTTGGAGTTATATTCAAACCATTCGCGCTTTTTGCCCGTTTTAACGCCTTCGTTTGCCCATCATCTGATAAATTGAGTGCCGATATTGCCGAAAAAATTTGTCAAAATGGTGAATTGCGCGATAACCTTACTCGCGGTGTGTTTGTTAATGACGATAAATTTGATAATCTCGGACGCTTAGAAAACGCATTTATTTTAAAGCACAAAAGCCTTGACATTTTGAGTAAAATTAAAAAAGCCATCAAAAATAAGCAACTCATCAAAAAGGATTTGCGAGTTAATATTGCAGAAGCTCTTGAGCAACACATAATCAATAGCGATGAGAAAAATTTATTGATAGAAATGCTTGACGCTTGCTATGATGCGATCTTGGTTGATGAATACAGTCTCGAAAATTACAAAAAAATATAAATGATTTTACTAATCGATAACTACGATAGTTTCACCTACAATCTCTATCATTATCTTCTTTCGGCAGGAAGTAATGAAGTTTTAGTTAAAAGAAATGACGCCATAACTCTCGATGAGATTTCTAATCTAAAACCCCGTGCCATCGTAATTTCTCCCGGGCCATGCACTCCAAACGAAGCCGGAATTTGTCTTGATGTAATCAACAAATTTAAAGGCAAAATTCCACTTTTTGGAGTATGTTTGGGACATCAAGCCATTGGTCAAGCTTTCGGCGGTAAAATTGTTAGAACTCATCCAATGCATGGTAAAATCAGTGAAATTCACCATTCACAACAAAATCTTTTTAAAAATATTCCATCGCCCTTTAAGGCTACTCGCTATCACTCATTGATTATCGATAAAAACTCATGCCCAAAAAATCTGACTATTACCGCTCAAACCAGCGACGGAATTATCATGGGAATAGCCGATGAATCGCTTAAAATTTATGGTGTTCAATTTCACCCCGAATCAATCGCCACTGAGTTCGGCCACGAGATTTTCAAAAATTTTATAAATTTAATCTAGCTTATAAATTGCCAATCGAAAAATATACTGCACAACAATTTGAAAGTTTTTTTGATCAAATTTTTGACGATAAAATTGACAACAATTCAGTAAAAAATTTTTTACTCGACATCAACTCTTTCAATATCCCAACCAACTCAATTATTGGGGCAATTTTATCACTAAAAAAAAGAATGATAACAATTCCACATCACGAAGATGCTCTCGATGTTTGCGGAACTGGAGGTGACAAACTCAACACTCTCAATATCTCAACAGCAGTAGCCATAATTTTGGGATACACCGGAATCAAAGTAGCTAAACACGGCAATCGAGCAATTTCTTCTAGTTCTGGTTCGGCCGATATTTTCTCACAACTCAACATAAAATTTGATGAAGATTTAGCCCAAATTGATAAAAATTTACGCGATAAAAAATTATGTTTTTTATATGCGCCCAATTTTCATCCGGCATTAAAAAAAGTTTCCAACATTAGAAAATCAATTGCTGAGCCCACAATTTTTAATTATATCGGTCCATTATTAAATCCCGTGAATCCGCGCAAACAAATAATCGGCTTATCACGTTTTGATATTATGCACAAAATAGCTGAAGTCGTTGCAAAGCTTAAACCTTCTGCCAAAATTTATTTGGTACATGGTTTTGACGGCATGGATGAAATTAGTTTAAGTCAAAATTCATATTTAGTTGAGATCGATGATACTTTTATAAAAGAAACAACGATTATTGACCCCACAAATTATGGCCTAATCAAACGACCACTTGAGGATATTATCGGCAAAGATCCGGAATATAATGCTCATAAAATGCTTGAGCTTTTTGCCGGAAAATTATCAAGTTATCAAGAAATTGTTGCTTTGAACTGCGCTTTTGCTCTGAGGCTAGTTGGTAGATTTGATAAAATTATTGATGGCATTAATTTTACTAATGAATTGCTGAAATCTGGCAAAATTTATGATTTTGCAAAAAATCTTTCGGATTAGTTATTTGGCTATGTTATTTAGTTTTAGCAAAATTTTTAGATATAAATTTTTCGTTTAATATCTTCAAAACATCATCTGAATAATATCATTAAGTGTAGTGAAAATCATTAGTGATATAACAAACGCAAATCCCAAACTATAGCCAAAACTCTGAATTTTTTGTGACAACGGTTTGCCCTTGATGGCTTCGATCAAATAATAAAACAAATGACCGCCGTCCAACACCGGAATCGGCAATAGATTCATTACTCCAAGATTAATCGAGATCATCGCCATAAACCATGCTACAACCAATAAACCTTGTTCAACGGTTTTACCTGAATATTTGGCAATTTTAACAGGACCACCCAATTCTTTAATGGAGCGTTTGCCAGAAATTAATTGCCCAAGGGTTTTCAAAATTGAAATTGAGATACTATAGGTTTCGACATTAGCTTTAACAAAACTTTGCCCAAACGTAAGCTGATTTTTAGTGATTTGGTCGGCCATAATTCCGACCGATCTGATTTTTACTTCATCACCAAACATATCTTTTTGAACGACAATTTTAGGATTTACGGGAAGATCAAGGAGTTGATTATCTCTTTGAATTTTAAAAATTAATGACGGCTCTAAACTTGTTACAACAGTGTTACGAATATCTTGAAAATCTTTAATTTGTTTATTGTCGATAGAAATAATTCTATCACCTTTTTTCAAACCAGCTTCAAATGATGCGCTATCTTTAACTATTTCGCTCACAACCGGCTCAACAATTACCTCGCCATTAATTCTAAACAAAAATGTTAGTATTAAAATTGCCAACATAAAATTTGCAATTGGGCCAGCACTAACAATAGCTATACGCTGATAAACATTTTTTCCTAAAAAAGAAATTTTACGCTCTTCAGCCGACATTTGTTTTATGAGTTCAATATCTGGAATCGAGGCGCCATTTCTATCGCCATACATCTTTACATATCCTCCAAAAGGCCACAAACAAAACTTCCATTCAGTATTTTTTTTATCTCGAAAACTAAATAAAGATTTGCCAAAACCAATGGCAAATTCGTCAATTTTAACTCCACACCATCGAGCAACTATGAAATGACCTAATTCATGAATAAAAACAATCAACGAAATAATTACAATAAACGAAAAAAAATTGTGCAAAATGATGTGAATTAACGACATAAATTCAATTAATTAAATTGAGATTTTTTAAACTGAAATTTTTTGAGCTATTTGCCGAGCCATCTTGTCATTCGACAAAACCTCATCAATAGATTCAAGCTTTTTAAATGGGATTTTATTGAGAGTTTCTAAAACAACCAAAGGAATTTTATCAAAAGTAATTTGTGATTTTAAAAATCTATCAACCGCAATTTCGTTACTAGCATTTAAAATCACTGGAGCGTTCCCTTCTGATTCTAAAACTTGCCGGCAAATTTTGATGGCTAAAAATTTTTTTTCATCAACTTCAAAAAATTCCAGATTTTTGATAGCGCATAAATCAAGCTTTTGATGCTTAATTTTCATGCGATGAGGAAAATTTATGGCAAATGCAATTGGAATTTGCATGTCGGGCACGCTCATCATAGCAAGGCTTGATCCATCTTCATAGTTGACCATACCATGAATAATTGATTGAGGATGAACAAGAATTTTGATTTGTTTTTTAGCAATCGGAAATAAATGAAAAGCTTCAATCATTTCAAGACCTTTATTCATCATCGTTGCCGAATCAATTGATATTTTGGCACCCATTTGCCATTTTGGATGCTTAAGGGCTTCAGCAATCGAAATATCGGCAAAATTTTTTGGCGAATTAAAAAATGGCCCACCTGATGCCGTAAGAACAACTTCTTCAATTAAACTCAAATTATCATTTTCAAAAATCTGGAAAATAGCATTATGCTCAGAATCAACAGGAATGATCATAACATTGTTTTTCTTGGCCTCAGCCATTAAAAATTCGCCGGCACAAACAAGTGACTCTTTGTTGGCAAGAGCAATATTTGTTCCAACACGAATAGCGTTGAGAGTTGGTAACATTCCAGCTGAACCAACAATTGCTGAAACCATCAAATCATATTTAATTTTTGTTACTTCTAATATGGCCTCAAAACCACCCAAAACTTTTATTTTAGTGGATTGTAATGCCGTTTTAAGTTCGGGCAAAAAAGCGGTATTTTCGATCACAATAATTTCGGGATTAAACTCTAAAGCTTGCAATATAAGTGTTTGATAATCGTTACCCGCAACCAATAATTTTATTTTGAACTTGCAAGCATTGTTACGAATAACATTTAAAGTGCTTTTACCAATTGAGCCAGTCGAGCCTAGAACTGCTATCGATTTCATAAAAATTATTTGGTTATTTTTTGTTGGTTTTTGAAGTTTTTGAATGTCGATTTTTGGGAATTTTGCGTTTTAATTTATTTGAATGCTCAATTATGTGATCGGAATTTTTGTGACCTTGGTTCAAAATACTCTCAATCAAATTGGCTTTTTGATAGGTTTTATCGTGAACAAATAAAATTTCTGGAGTAAATCTTAGGTCAATTTTTTTAGCCAATTCATAACGAAAATGTGGGATGTTATCAACAATTTTATCAAAAATTTGTTCATGCTTAGTTGAATCACCAAAAATATCGATGAATATTTTAACATTTTTAGCATCTGGAGAAACATCAGCCTCTAAGATTGTAATTACATTATTCTTTATAACCGAATAGTCATCGCGCAAAAAAATTTCCGACATGATTCTTTTGATATTTTCACCTATCTGAAGCTGTCTTTGTGATTTCATACTAAATTTTTTTATATTGATGAACACCTTTCAAAATGATGTTAAAAGTGGCAATTTTAATTGATTTTGGATTCAAAATATCGGTAGTGCGCATATTTGCAGTCAATAAAAGTCTTTCTTCATCGGTATATGATAAATATTGGTAATCGGTAAAGTTATAAGGATGATTCATGAAATACATTTCGGTTTCAAGCCTACCAAATCTGGGGTGATAAATATTCATATTAATGTGGGGAGCTCTTCCCGCGCTGGCACCGGGCATTATAGTGATAAAGTGATAATTGCCGATATTGTCGGTAATTGCTCGACCCGACATACTAAAAAATTTGTCAACATATCCACTGCCATTTTCAAGCAAAGTGTGGTATTTTCCGGCTGAATTTGTTTGCCAAATTTCAATTACAGCATTGTGAATTGGAATACCAAAAGAATCAGTAACCGTTCCTTGAATAAAAATTATTTCTCCATAGGCACGATAAAATGACCCAACTTTTTTGGCTAAATTATTGGTAGTTCCAAAACTATCTGGCATTGATAAATCAGCCGTAAATAAACGTGATGGCGTTGGAACACTAGGGGAAAAAGGAGCTAAATTAGTTTCGAGAAGCGATTCATCAATTTTTTTTAGACGCTCTAGATCATTGAAATCAACAACAGTTGGAGCAATGGCATATTGTGAATCATAGTCATCAATATTTTTATCTGGCAAAGGAATTAGTTGCGCAGAATTCTGGGAAAGATTGTTAGAATTTTCTATAGCAGAAACAACGCTTTGGGCTAAGGATGATGAAGAAAAAAAGAATAATAAAATTGTTAATAATTTTAAAAATATCATCACCAAAATTTAAACTTTAGGAAGAGTAACTCCAGTTTGCCCCATATATTTGCCATTACGCTTGTCATAAGCAACTTCACATGGTTTATCGCCTTTGAAAAACAAGAATTGGCAAGCGCCTTCAAAAGCATAAATTTTAGCTGGAAGAGGAGTAGTATTTGAAAATTCGAGTGTCACATGCCCTTCCCAACCAGGCTCAAGAGGGGTAACATTGACAATAATTCCGCATCTTGCATAGGTTGATTTACCAACACAAATCACTAAAACATCATGAGGAATACGAAAATATTCGACAGTTCTGGCTAAAGCAAAACTGTTTGGTGGAATAATACAAACGTCAGTCTGACGATTTACAAAACTATTTTCAGAAAAATCTTTAGGGTCAACTACTGCGGAATCAATGTTAGTAAAAATTTTAAATTCGTTTGATACTCGAGCATCATATCCATATGATGAATTGCCGTAAGAAATGATTTTTTGTCCAGACTTATCAAATTTAATTTGGCTATCAATAAAAGGTTCAATCATTTTCTTGGCGGTAGCTAATTCAGCAATTGATTTATCGGAAAGAATTGTCATTTTTTTGTAGTTTTTTGAATTTGTAATTATTAATTTAATTTGGCAAATCTTAATGATTAAAATTTATTAGCAAAATTTTTTTTAAACCGCCGTTTTGTCGCAATTTTGTGATAAGCTCTCTAATTTCAACAAATTAAATGCACGATATTTCATATTTACGCGATATTTTAATTTTGCTTTTTGCGTCAGTTTTTGTGGTAATTATTTTCCAAGAAATAGGTCTCAGTCCAGCGCTAGGATATGTTGTAGCCGGAACCACTATAGGACCTTTTGGTCTCGGAATAGTCTCCAGCGTTGATACCACAAAATCGATAGCCGAATTGGGAATTGTTTTCATGCTATTTTCGATCGGCCTTGAGCTTACTTTTGCCCGATTGATGACCATCAAAAAATATGTTCTAGGCTTTGGAGGACTTCAAATTGTTTTAACCACGTTGATAATCTTCTTGTTTTGTCGATATTATTTTGACATGTCCAAGGAAACTTCAATTATTGTTGGAAGCGCTTTAGCAATGTCTTCAACTGCTATTGTGATGCAGGTAATATCCGAAAATGCTGAACATTCCACTCGGGTTGGCAGGCTGTCATTTTCAATTTTATTAATGCAAGATTTGGCAGTAATTCCGATTTTAGTTCTCTTACCACTTTTAAAAAACACTGACTTAAATATTACTCATGCATTGGGCGGAGCCTTAGCTGACGCAATAATTGCCATGATCATAATTTTTGTAATTGGTCGAATTTGCATTCGGCCATTATATCGCATTATAGCCAATTCTGGAAGCGATGTATTATTTTTAAGTTTAACCTTAATTGTTGTATTGGGTTCAGCCTACATCACTAACCACCTCGGGATGTCATTTGCTTTAGGAGCTTTCGTTGCAGGATTATTAGTTGCCGAAACCGAATATCGTTATCGCGTCGAAGAAGAAATTTTATCATTAAAATCAATCTTGCTTGGCTTATTTTTTATGACAATCGGTATGTCTTTTGATTTCGATTTATTACTAAAAAGTTTTCCATACATTGTTTTGATTTCAATTGCTCTAATCTTAGTCAAAGCATTGATTATTATTGGTTTGTGCAGGGTTTTTAAGTTCCCACTTGCGCCAGCAATTCATACCGGCCTCTTGCTATCGCAAGGTGGTGAGTTTGCCTTTGTGGTATTTTTAATTGCCGTTCAGCAAGATTTTTTAAGCCCAAATATATCACAATTTTTAATGACAACCGTAACTTTTACAATGGCCTTAACACCAATACTAGCAACAATTGGACGCAAAACCAAATCTTATTTATACACCAAAGAAATTTTGCGCGATAACAAAATAAAAAGAGAAATTGGCCAGATTTCAAAACATATTGTTGTTATAGGTTTTTCAAAGGTTGGTAGAATTGTATCATATATTTTACGCAAAAAAAACATCAATTACCTCATTCTTGAAAATAACCATCGCACTGTCACCAGCCAAAGAAATAAAGGCTTCAACATTTATTATGGTGATGCACTAAATATCGATATTTTGCGTCATGTGGGCGTTGATCGAGCTGAATCCGTTGTTATTGCAATTGAAGATGAATTTGCATGTATGAAAATTACTCGCTTTATTCACGAAAATTTTCCAAATATCGCCGTAATTACAAAATCTGAAAATATCAACAATGCCGATCGTCTAAAAAAAGTTGGTGCAAGTTTTGTGGTATCTAAAAATGTTGAAACCGGTCTTCAACTTACTCATGCGGCGCTATCTTCAGTTGGAATAAGTAGCGATGAAATTTCAAGCGCATTAAATGCTTTTCGCGATATTAATTCTGAAGTTATGAAAGATTTCGTTAATACCAACGAAAACTAGTTATTGTTTCGCAAGCACTACTATTTGAATAAATTCGATTTACTTTTTAATTTATTTTTTAAAGGGGCGTATTCGTTAGGCAAAATTTCTTGAATATTGTGTGGTAAAAGCTTGAAAAGTGATTTCAATTTTTCAGCATTATTGTCAACAAAACTCCTCGTAAAAATTATTCGCGAAACCGAATCACGAAATTTGTTTTTCTCAATATCATCAAAATTATCCTCAACATATTTTACCAAGGCTTTTACTGTAAAAACCGTTGCATTTTCTATAATTTCGTTAAGAAATTTTTTCTTAATAATTCTATTGATAATATTAAATCCACCAACTTCAGAATATAAAATAATTTTTATAATATCCCTATCGACTACCGAAAAGAATGCGTTAGCGGTAGTTTCTGAAAAAGAATAATCACTTTGAGCATCAAAAAAAACCCGATAATTAATAGCCTGTTTTTTAAAAATATGGCTAATTTCAATACCTTTGCTAGATAAAAAATTATTTTTTTTAAGAGTATCAAAAAATATTTTTCTCGATTCCGAAAAAATAATATTTTCAAAAAAATATATTACAAAAAATGCAATTAAATTGGTTGATTTAATTTGCTCAAGACTGCTTTGAAAAGAACTAATAAACGAATTTTGCACTACGCTTGTGACTTTATCAAAACTTTGAGCAATAGTTTTAATTTTCTTTAA
Organism: Alphaproteobacteria bacterium; assembly: GCA_016869775.1. GTDB lineage: Bacteria > Pseudomonadota > Alphaproteobacteria > Rickettsiales > UBA1997 > CAILUF01. The sequence continues at coordinate 4,542 of VGDJ01000012.1, read as the reverse complement.
AAAAGATATTATGTCATTGGTGGTAGATTTTTCGACAACATCTTTAAAAATGCAATTCTCCACAAAACTCTCTAAAACAGAATTATCAGAATTTTCTAATTTTTTTTGATAATTAAGTATTTCAAAAAAAACTGTACTAAAATTATCGGGATTATTTATTTGGGAAATTGAATTAAATTCGGTACTTAAAAAATAATTTTTAAGATAAATTTTTTGATTTTGTTCACCAAAAAAACTATCGAAATCATTGGGATTTATAAGAGATTTATAATTATTTTTTTCTAAAAAATTCTTAAATTCATCAATAAATAATTTGGCTTCTTTAACAACATTCTCTAGGCTATAACGCAAATTACTGGCAATTGATTTAATAATAAAATTTGATACCACTCCACTATCATTTATAAAATAGATTTCTCCGCTCAAACCGACCGCCAAAGCATTATAATATATATCAGAAATATGCTCCGAAACTTTTAATAACTCTTCCAAAGATTTTGAGATGTTTGGATTATCATCAATTCGAATCACAAAATGATTTTTAAGATTCTGAATATTTTCTTGTAGTTTTTGATAGAGAGTTTGCGAATTTTTGTAATTATCTCCCGCAATTTTAAATAACAAAATTGAAGCTCCGATAGAAGAGAATTTATCCCACTGCAAACTATCTTTACAGGTATTATTGGGGTTTAATGATACACAAAAATTTTGCTGGTCATCAAATTTTGAATCGACAAACAAAATATCAATTTTTTTAGAAAATTGTATATCGGCAAACCCTTCGTAACTCGAAGATTTGGCATAATTTAAAAAATATTTTTCTACCATTTTGTTAGATTTTTTAATAAAAGCTTTAAGTGGGACGAGAAGTTTTTTTATATAAACAAACTTTGGCAAAGTTTATTTTTTAAAATGTTTTGAAGTCAATTGAAAACTAACTTACTGTATTTTTAACAACTTTAGTAAAAATTTGATCATTTAGCTGACTTATCTAACTGCCATCTTGCTTTAGGAACAAAATCTAAACTATCAATTAAATTATTTTGTAGCTTTTCAATTCCTACCCAAGCAATCATCGAAGCATTGTCGGTGCATAGTTTTAGGGGGGGAGAAACAATTATTAAGTTATTATTTTGAGCAAAATTTTCTAGCGATGAGATTAGGTATTTATTGGCTGACACGCCCCCAGCTACAACAAGATTTTTTATTAATGGACTTGTTTTGTTTAAAAAATATGGATGTTTTTGAACTACATTTTGGAGACGATTTATCAAAATTTCTGCCACAATATTTTGAAATGAAGCGCATATATCTGCTTTGGTTTTTTCATCAATTTTATCTGATGAAATTTTATGACTAAAATCTTCGCCGGTGATTTTTTCAATTTCTCTTCTGACGGCTGTTTTAAGTCCAGAAAAAGAAAAATCATAAATTTTTTGATGATTTTTAGCATCAATTAATGGCTTTGGAAATTTGAATCTTTTGGTATCGCCTTTTTTAGCATATTTTTCTATTTCTGGCCCTCCTGGATAAGGCATTCCAAGCATTTGAGCAACTTTATCAAAGGCTTCTCCTAAAGCATCGTCAATAGTTTCACCAATTTTTTCATAATCGCCTAGACCTTTAGCAATCAATATTTGGCAATGTCCACCCGATACTAAAAGCAACAAATATGGAAATTCAATGTTGTTGGTAAGTCTAGCAGTTAAAGCATGACCCTCTAAATGATTTACCGCCAAAAATGGTTTATTAAACATGGCTGACAAAGTTTTGGCGCAAGTCATTCCAACAATAACACTACCAATTAAACCTGGTCCACAAGTGGCGCCAAACCCATCAATGTCTTTAAAATCTAACTTAGCTTCATACAAAGCTTGAATGATCAATTTATCAATTACTTCAAGATGCGATCGAGCCGATAATTCTGGAATAACACCGCCAAAAGCTTTATGTAGATCAACTTGCGAAAAAATTATATTTGATAAAATGTTTTTTTTATCATCAACAATAGCAACAGCAGACTCATCGCAGGATGTTTCGATACCTAAAACAATCATAAATTAAGATAATTTTTAATTAAAAATAATGACTCTCTGACGCTTGATTCTCGATTATTTTGTCGGTTTTTTGAACTAAAAATAAATTTTTTTACAATTTGATAATCACCACTCACCAAAGCAATAAATACCGTCCCGACCTCTTTATCAATTGTTCCACCACTGGGGCCAGCAATTCCGGTGATTGCGATTGCAAGTTGAGCTTTTGAGTTTTTTATCGCTCCTCGAGCCATAGCTAATGCCACTTGATCACTAACCGCTCCGAATTTTTTAATCAAATTTGCATCAACTCCTAGCATCTCGATCTTGCTCAGATCTGAATATGTTATAAAACCCCTTTCAAAAACTTTTGAAGAACCATCAATTTCGGTAAAAAGACTTCCTAAAAGTCCTCCTGTGCATGATTCAGCACAAGTTATCATTATTTTTCTGGCTAATAATTCATGAAAAATTTCATGGTATTGATTCAACAATTGCGGATCAAAAATCATTTCAAAACACCTGCCAATCTTTCAACTTCAATAGTTTTTTTTGACATTCTTAGCGCGGTCAGCATCTCTTCAAGATGATCAACGCTTTTTACATCAATATTTATAACGACCTCAAATGTATCGATAGAGCGATTTGTAGTTTTAATATGGCCAATATTCATTTTCTTTTTAGCAATTGCATTAGTGATTTCAGCCAGGGCGCCACTTTTGTTCTCAACCACAACTCTAATCTGGCACGAATAAGATTGCTCGCCAATTTCGGCTTCTGATTTCCAGCAGACATCTAAGACGCGCTGAGGATTGAGTGCTAAATTTTTTAAATTTGAACAAATTTGATTGTGAATAGTAACTCCAGTTCCAGTGTTAATTATTCCGACAATTGCATCACCTGGAATTGGACTACAACACCCCGCATAGCGGATTGCCATTCCATCCACCAAACCTTCGATGGGAAGAGAATAATTGTTTTTTTTGGCATTCGATGGAAATTTAACTGCTTTTAGATTTTTATTTTCAATCTCATAATCTGGATAGATAGACTTAAAAACATCTTGCCTTGCAATATTGCCATCAGCAACTCTAAAACATAAATCAAGCACAGTTTTTTTTCCAAATTTACTTAGTGCTTTTTCAAGAATTGCTTCACTAAAATCAACATTTTTTGATAGAAAATATTTATGTAAAATAGCTTTACCCAGCGCACTATATTCATTGTATTTCTCATTACGAATAAAGTGACGAATTGCCGTTTTTGCTTTTGAAGTAGTGACGAATTGAAGCCAGTTAGGTGATGGTTTTGAATTTTTTGTAGTTATTATTTCAATTTGGTCACCATTCTCAAGCCTTTGGCGTAATGGAGCAATTACGCCATTAACTTTTGCAGAAATACAATTATTACCCACCTCAGAATGAACAGCGTAAGCAAAATCAAGGACGGTGGCCCCAATTGGTAAGTTAAAAATATCGCCATTTGGTGTAAAACAAAAAACTTCATCACTATGCATTGATAATTTATTATTCTTCAGAACCTCGCTAGCGCTTTCAGAATTCTCAAATAAACTTATCAATTCCCTAATCCAACGATATTGATTACTTTCGCCATCTAAAGCTGGAATTTTATTTTTGGTTTTTTTAGATATTTTTTCTTTGTAGTTCCAATGCGCCGCAACTCCTAACTCTGAAACTTCATTCATGGCGTGGTCACGAATTTGGATTTCGATCTTTTTGTTGAATGGTCCAAGAATCGCCAGATGTAATGATTGATAACCATTTTCTTTGGGCGTACTAATGTAATCCTTAAAAGTACCCGGAATCATATTAAAATTTGAATTTATAACACCAAGAGCGCGATAACATTCAGTAATATTTTTTACTACAATACGAAAAGCCATAATATCATGAAGATTGTGAAACCCGATATTTTGTCTTTTCATTTTTAACCAAATCGAATAAGGCTTTTTTTCACGACCACTAATTTCACAGCTAAAGTCTTCTTGTTCGAATATTAAATTTAATTGTTGAAGAATTTTATCAACCAAATCTTTATTTTTTTCACGAATTTCAGTTAATTTATCAACAATTTGAAGTCGAGCTTTAGAGTCAATTACTTCAAATGCTAATTCTTGAATTTCATCTTTAATTTTGTTTAAACCAATTCGTCCAGCAAGGGGAGCATATATTTCAAGACTTTCTTGAGCTTTTTTAATTTTTTTCTCACGCGATGGAACATGGTGAATAGTTCTCATATTGTGAAGCCGATCAGCCAATTTAATCAACAAAACTCTAATATCTTGCGACATGGCCAAGGCAAGTTTACGAAAATTCTCGGCTAATCTTTCATTCTCCGAAGTATTGGATAAATCGATTTTTCCGAGCTTGGTAACGCCATCAACCAAATAAGCTATATCATATCCAAAAATATCACTTATCTCATGAAGCGAAATTTCAGTATCTTCGACTACATCATGAAGTAATGCAGTAATGATTGATTGCTC
>VGDJ01000011.1 GCA_016869775.1 Alphaproteobacteria bacterium | reverse complement strand
ATTCCATAACTTTCTCGATAATTGACCGTAAGCCAATGGCTGTATAATTTTGCACAAGCATATGGACTGCAGGGATAAAATGGGGTAGTCTCGCTTTGTGGGATTGTTTGGACTTTACCAAACATTTCGCTTGATGAAGCTTGATAAAACTTAGTATTAATTCGAGTATCGCGAATGGCATCTAAAATTCGACAAGTGCCTATAGCATCAATATCAGAGCTATATTCAGGAATATCAAAGCTAACTTTGACATGGCTTTGAGCTCCTAAGTTATAAATTTCATCGGGAACAATTTTTTCGATAACTCTACTAAGAGATGAACTGTCGCTTAAATCGCCGTAATGAAGAAAAAGAGAATGGTTGTATATTCGATTATCGTTGTAAATATGATCAATTCTAGAAGTGTTGAAAGAGCTAGAGCGACGAATTAAACCGTGAACTTCATAACCTTTTTTCAATAATAATTCAGTAAGATATGAACCATCTTGACCAGTAATTCCGGTAATAAGAGCTTTTTTCATGGAAGTGATTTTTATGAATTTAAATCACTAACTGGTCGGGGCGGAGAGATTTGAACTCCCGACCCTCTGGTCCCAAACCAGATGCGCTAGCCAGACTGCGCTACGCCCCGATCTATAAGTGAATTATTACGAATGATTGAAAAGAAAGCTTAGAAAATGTATCTAATTAAATAATGTTTTACTAAAACAAAAAATTAAAATAATAAAATTATTTATTATTAATTAATAAAACTTATTTGATTTAATGGAAGAAATTATTAGCTTTGCTTAAAAAAAGTTCGTACATAAAATATTAATCACCACAAAAAGTCAACCATGAAATTCATCAAACAAAATTTAATTTTTCTTTCAAATATTTCTCAACTTTTAGTGTTGATAATATTAGTTTTAATTCTAGCTGGGTATTCTGAAGCAAAAGCATGGAGTGGCTACGATTATGATTGTAAAACTGAAATTGATATTGGATCTGGAAATTTAGTTCGCGAAGGGAATCTAATTCAATTTTATGATTCTAAAGATGATAATTTTCACACTGCTCGAGTACAATTTGTCCAGAGTGTAGCTGGAGGAACTGAAGTTAATGTTATTGATCTAGACACTAAAAAAGAACGATTTTTTTTGATGTATTAAAATTATTTTTTTAAAAATTTAAGAAAATCGTTGAAAAGAGATTTCTAAATTATATCTAAATTTCATTCTTAAATTAGATTTTCAAATCTCTAAATCCAAATCTAAAATACTTTATGAACATCGAAAAATTTACCGAAAAATCGCAAAATATTTTAAGTGCTTCACAAACTCTGGCCCTTAGTTATTCTCATCAGAAGCTTCTTTGTGAGCATGTTTTGCAAACAATGATTGATGATAATGATGGTTTAGTTAAAAAAATTGTGAGTTTGTGCGATGGAAATATAGAAATTTTAAAAGCTGAAAATGCGCAATCGCTCAATAAAATTCCAAAAGTTGAGGGTAGTGGTGCAGGATCAATTTCTATGTCGCAAGAATTAGCCAGAGTGTTGATGTTATCTGAAAAAATCGCACAAAAAAATTCTGATCAATTTGTGGCGCTCGAAATTATTTTTCAAGCTATTCTCGAAGACGAAAACAACGGCGGAGCGAGCGCGCTAAAAGCTTCTGGAGTTTTTATTCAAGCGCTTCGCAATGCTATTCAAAAAATTCGTGCCGGCAAAAAAGCCACTAGTGCCTCTTCCGAAAATACTTATCGTTCTCTTGAAAAATATGCTCAAGATCTAACAAAAAAAGCTCGTGAAGGCAAGATTGATCCAGTTATTGGTAGAGATGAAGAGATCCGTCGAGCTATGCAGGTTTTATCGCGCAGAACTAAAAATAATCCAGTTTTAATTGGTCAACCTGGGGTTGGTAAAACTGCTATTGTTGAAGGTTTGGCAATTAGAATTATCAATGGCGATGTTCCAGAAAGTTTACGCGACAAAAAATTAATGGCACTTGATATGGGCGCGTTAATTGCTGGCGCCAAGTTTCGAGGTGAGTTTGAAGAGCGACTCAAATCACTTCTAAACGAAATTGAAAATAATGATGACATAGTTTTGTTTATTGACGAGCTGCATCTTTTGGTTGGCGCTGGCAAAACTGATGGTGCAATGGATGCCTCCAACCTCTTAAAACCAGCTCTTGCGCGTGGAACTCTCCATTGTATTGGAGCTACAACTCTTGACGAATATCGTAAATATATTGAGAAAGACCCAGCTTTGGCGCGAAGATTTCAAGCGGTCTACACCTCGGAGCCATCAGTTGAGGATACTATTTCTATTTTGCGCGGAATAAAAGAAAAGTATGAAGTACATCATGGCATCAAAATCAAAGACTCAGCATTAGTTGCCTCGGCAACGCTTTCAAGTCGTTATATAACTGATAGATTTTTACCTGATAAAGCCATTGATTTGATTGACGAAGCGGCAAGTTCACTAAAAATTGAACTGGATTCAAAGCCAACCGAACTCGATGAAATTGATCGCAAAATTATCCAATTCAAAATTGAAGCCGAAGCCCTTAAACGTGAAGACGATTTATCATCAAAAGAGCGCTTCAAAAAAATCACGGACGAATTAACGGAGCTTGAAAAAAAATCTGCTGAAATGTCAAGTTTATGGCAAGCTGAAAAAATGAAACGCGTCAAAATAAATGAATTAAAAAGCAAAATCGAAAGTGCTAAATTTGAACTCGAAAAAGCTCAACGAGAAGGCAATTTATCAAAAGCCGGAGAGCTCACTTATGGCAAAATTCCTGAATACCAAAAAGAATTATCTAATCTAGAAACTTCGTTTAGTGAAAACATTGTGCGTGAATCTGTTTCTGAGGATGATATTGCTCATATTGTAGCAAAAATAACCGGCATTCCTGTTGATAAAATTATTTCTGGCGAAAAAGATAAGTTATTAAAAATGGAAGATTTACTGCGTAAAAGAGTAGTTGGGCAAGATTTAGCATTAACTGCTATAGCTAATTCAGTTCGTAGGGCGCGAGCGGGCCTTCAAGATGCCAAAAGACCAATTGGTTCATTTTTATTTTTAGGCCCAACTGGTGTTGGTAAAACAGAAGTTTCTAAGGCTCTAGCCGAATTTATTTTTGACGATGAAAGCGCTCTTTTGCGTATCGATATGAGTGAATTTATGGAGAAACATGCGGTTGCAAGACTTATCGGTGCTCCCCCTGGATATGTTGGTTTTGAGCAAGGTGGTCTTTTAACAGAAGCTGTGCGCCGTCGCCCTTATCAAGTAATTTTATTTGATGAAGTTGAAAAAGCCCATCACGATGTATTTAATATTTTGCTTCAAGTTCTTGACGATGGGAGGCTTACGGATTCACATGGAAACATCGTTAATTTTACCAATACCATCATAATTTTAACATCGAATTTGGGATCACAATTTTTAATTGAAATCGATGAAGATGATGAAGATTTATCTGCTAAAAATTTAGCACAAGAAAAAGCTATGGAAGTTGTTAAATCTCATTTTAGGCCAGAATTTTTGAATCGTCTCGATGAAATTATTATTTTTAACAAATTAAATCGTCGCAACATGGATGATATTGTCCAAGTGCAATTTTCTCGTTTGGCGCATCGTTTGCAAAATCGCAATATCATTTTAAAACTTAGTGAAAGTGCAGTTCATTATTTGTCTGCCAAGGGTTATGATTCGCACTACGGTGCTCGACCATTAAAAAGGGTTATCCAGCGTGAAATCGAAAATATTTTGGCTGAGAAAATTTTACGCGGAGAAATTGTTGATGGTCAAACTATTCAAATTAAAGCCAAAGAAGAGAGGTTAGAATTTGTTTTGTGAGTAGTTTTTTAAAATTAACAATTTATATAAAATCAGAGCAAAAAAATCATAGAACTTCTACAAAATCCTCTATAAAAATCTTAAGTCGATTCTGATAAAATTTCTAATTTTGCGCTCAAATTCTTGAGAATTTAGTTGTTTGTTTTTCTTATTAATTACTCATCGAGTTTGAGAGCAGCTAAGAAAGCGCTTTGCGGGATTTCAACATTACCAATCTCACGCATTTTCTTTTTACCTTTTTTCTGTTTTTCGAGCAATTTACGCTTTCTGGTAATATCTCCGCCATAACATTTAGCTGTTACATCTTTACGCATTGCTGAGACGGTTTCGCGGGCAACGATTTTACCTCCAATTGCTGCCTGAATTGCGATTGCAAACATTTGTCTTGGAATCAAATCCTTTAATTTTACACAAATTGCTCTTCCACGACTTTCAGCTCGTGTTTTGTGCGTGATAAACGATAAGGCATCAACCGGCTCAGCATTTACCATGATGGTGAGTTTTACTAATTGACTTTCTTCATAGCCATCCATTTGCCAGTCAAAGCTGGCATAGCCACGTGAACAAGATTTAAGGCGATCGTAAAAATCATAAACAATTTCGTTTAGTGGAAGACGATAAATCAGCATTGCACGCTCACCTACATAACTCAGTTCTTTTTGAATACCGCGTTTTTGGGTGCATAAATCAAGCACGGCTCCGAGATAATCGTCGGGAGTCATGATTGTAGCTTTGATCCATGGCTCTTCCATTTTTTCAATTTTGGTGGGGTCGGGCATTTCATGAGCGCTATGAATTTCAATCATAGAGCTATCGCGTTGATGGATTTTATATACAACCGAAGGGGCGGTAGTGATAAGGTCAAGATCAAATTCGCGCTCAAGTCTTTCTTGAACAATTTCGAGGTGTAGTAGGCCAAGAAAACCACAACGAAAGCCATAACCAAGAGCCGAAGAGGTTTCAGGTTCGTATTCAAAACTCGCATCATTGAGATGAAGTTTGGCTAAGGCGTCGCGAAATTTCTCAAACTCCGAGGAATCAATTGGGTATATTCCACAAAAAACCACGGGTTGATTTTGTTTAAATCCAGGAAGAGCTTTGGCTGATTCGTTGTTGTGATAAACGATAGTGTCGCCAACTTTGCAATCAGAGACTTGTTTGATTTGGGCGTTGATAAAGCCAACTTCGCCAGCCCTTAGTTCATCGCACAAAATTTTTTTTGGAGTAAAATAGCCGACCGAATCAACTTGATAAACGGCATTAGTTGCCATCATTTTAATTTTTTGGCCCTTTTTTAAAACCCCATCTATAACCCTAACTAGAACGATCACGCCCATATATTGGTCATACCAACTATCAATTAGGAGTGCTTTGAAATCGCCATCAATATCACCCTTGGGAGCGGGTAATTTTTTGACAATCGCTTCAAGAGTTTCATGGATTCCAACACCAGTTTTGGCCGAAACCAAAATTGCTTCGGAAGAGTCGATTCCAATCACTTCCTCGATTTGCTTGCGAACTTTCTCGGGATCGGAAGCGGGTAGGTCGATTTTGTTAAGAACCGGAACGATTTCATGGTTGTTGTCGATGGCTTGATAAACATTGGCTAAAGTTTGCGCCTCGACACCTTGAGTTGAATCGACAACTAAAATTGAACCTTCGCAAGCCGATAAACAGCGACTCACTTCATAACCAAAATCAACATGGCCCGGAGTATCCATAAGGTTGAGCATGTAGTTTTGACCATCATCAGCTTTATAATTGAGTCTAACGGTTTGAGCTTTAATAGTGATACCGCGCTCTTTTTCTATATCCATGGAATCAAGGATTTGCGAGGTCATTTCACGTTCTTCGATCGCTCCGCATTCTTGAATAAGTCGATCTGAAAGGGTGGATTTGCCATGATCAATGTGAGCAACAATTGAAAAATTTCTGATATGCGAAAGCGACTTAGACATTGAATTAGACATTGCGATTGGATAGTGAATTAAATTAAGAAAATTAAATTAATGTAAAGACCAACAAAACTTTTAATTAAAAAAAATAAAATCTTCGATGAAAATCAAAATTGCAGTTTTATAATCAGTTGCAAACTTATTTCAATTTAAAATTTCTCAATTTGATGTCAAATATTAAACTCCAACCAGTTAGGGGAACCAAAGATCTTTTTGCTAGCGATATAAAAATATTTAATCGCATTATTGAAGTTGCAAAAAACAACTCTGAACTATTTGGATTTGAAGAAATCCAAACACCAATTTTTGAATTTAGTGAAGTTTTTGAACGCAATTTAGGCGAGACTTCTGATATAATTTCTAAAGAAGTTTACAAATTTTTAGACCGATCTGATAATTATTTAACTCTGAGACCAGAGTTCACTGCGGGGATCGTTAGAGCTTTGATCTCTAACGGCGAATTAATGCAAGTTTTACCTCGAAAATTATTTTCTTTCGGTCCAATTTTTCGCTATGACCGCCCACAAAAAGGTCGTCAAAGACAGTTTCATCAAATTAATTTTGAGATCTTTGGCGAAGAAAATTATTTTTGTGACGCCGAAGCCATTTTAATGGCTAATAAAATTCTTAAAGATCTTGGGGTTTTAGAAAATACAATTCTAAATATCAATTCGCTTGGATGTTCGCAAACCAAAATAAATTTCGAAGAAGCTCTCAAAAATTATCTTCAAAAATTTCGTCAAGATTTATCACAAGATTCGCAAAATCGTCTTGATAAAAATCCACTTCGAATTCTTGATTCTAAAGATCAGATTGATGCTGAAATTTTGTACGATGCTCCATCAATTCAAAATTTTTATTCTGAAAATTCCAAAAAATCTTTTGATGAAATATTAAATTTACTTGAAAAATTTTCTGTAAAATATGTTGTAAATTCTCGTTTGGTTCGTGGTTTAGATTATTATACCTCAACAGTTTTTGAGTTTCTCATGAATCATGATGGTTCGCAAAACGCCGTTTTAGCTGGCGGAAGATATGATAATTTAGTTGAAAAAATGGGCGGTAAAACTATGCCCGCGATCGGTTTTGCATCTGGAATTGAAAGGCTATCTTTGTTAATGAATTATGCTCCACAAAATTCGCGACCAATTTGGGTTAATTATATTTCCCAGTCAGAAAAAACTATAGCTTTTGAAATTGCTAATCGACTCAGAAATTCTGGACTCAATGTTGATTTTGCATATGATAGTAACTTTAAAAAACAAATGAAAAAATCTACGCAAAATAACGCTAGATTTGTTATCATTATTGGTGAGGATGAAGCTAAAAATGGTGATGTGGTGGTCAAAGATTTTGATAATTCCAAAGAGCAAAAAGTTAAACAAGAGTTGTTAATTCATTATTTAAAAGGCAAAATAAAATGATTGGTTTTGAAGAAATAGAGCAAAAATTAATTAGCAATTTTAATTCAAATAAATTCCATCACGGCATTATAATTTCCGGAAAAAAAGGTATCGGTAAAGCAAGTTTTGTTAAAAATTTTTGTAATAAAATTTTAAACGAAAAATCTCACCAAAACCATAATAATGGCTCTAATATCGATGTTGTGATTGTTGAAAAACTTCCCGATAAAAAAACTATTGGCATCGAAATTATTCGTCAAAAGCAACAATTTTTAAATCATACTGCCGGAATTTCAGAATATAAATTTCTGATTGTTGATGCGGTCTGTGAACTTACTAAACAAGCTTCTAATGCTCTTCTTAAAAGTTTAGAAGAGCCAAAAAAAAACTGTTTTATAATTTTGGTTGCTCACCAATTAAACAAGGTTTTGCCAACAATAAAATCCCGTTGTTTGATAGTTAAAGTGCCGGATTTTTCAAATTCACAATTTAATTCAATACTTGAAAATAAAAATTTAAATCTAAGTGATATCGATCAGGAGTTCTTATCTCAAATTTGCGAGAATTGTCCTGCTTATGCGATAAGTTCAGGTGAAGATCTAATTAAATTTTATCGTGGATTTGTCGATTCTCTTGCCAATAAAAAAATTGCCAATGATTTATTAAAAATGCTTGGTGATAAGAATTTTTCATTTTTGGTAATTGAAAAAGTTGTGCTATTTTTCATCTCTCAACTCATTAAAAAAAATAACAATTTACCGATATTTAATTATTATTCCAAAGATGCTCAAATATTCGAGGATTTATCAAAAAATTTTAATCTAAATAATCAATTAGATTTATATAACAATATCAGCAAAAGTCTTGAGAGCGCATTAAAATCAAACCTCGATAAAAAAATTAATTTTATAAATATTTTTAATCAAATTTGTTATGTCTAAAACTTTTCGCGCCCTTGGTCTTATGAGTGGAACATCTCTTGATGGTATTGACCTAGCTTTAATCGAAAGTAATGGTGAAGATAAAATTCGGGTTATTGGTAATGACTATTTGTCATATGAGTCGGAATTTCGCAATAAACTAAGATCGATAATTTTTTCCACCAAAATTGCTATTGAAGACATTAAAATCATCGAAAATGAGTTAACCATTCAACACGCAAATTTGGTTAATAATTTTATGCAAAAAAACAATTTATCTAATAAGGATATTGATGTAATTGGTTTTCACGGACAAACAATTTATCACAATCCAGCGCAAAAAATTACTTGGCAAATTGGCAATTCTCAGCTTCTTGCTTCGATGACAAAAATTAATGTAATTGGAGATTTTCGAGTTAATGATGTGATTGAGGGTGGGCAAGGAGCTCCATTGGTGCCAATTTATCATTATTACTTATTTTCTAAAATTGATAAGCCAAGCGCAATTTTAAATATTGGAGGAATTTGCAATCTTACTTATTTCGATAATCAATTAACAAATCTTATTGCCTTTGATGTTTGTTACGGCAATGCACCCATGAATGATTTGGTTTTTAAAAAACTAGGTCGAGAATTTGATGAAAATGGAGATATTGCGCGTTTAGGTTCACCTAATATCGAAATAGCAAAACAAATTATTGATGCGCCAATTTTTAATACCAAAATCCCAAGATCATTTTCAAGAAATGATTTTGATATTATTTTGCGACCGTTGGAAAACCTTGAGCTAAAAGATGCTTTAGCTACTCATATTTATATTATTTCTCAAATACTGGCGCGAGATATTGAAAATAATATTCCTCATTTGCCAAAGAACATTGTTGTTTGTGGCGGTGGTAGTAAAAATTTTTTCTTGATTGAAAATATTCAAAAAAGATTACCAAAATGTGAAGTAATTTCTGCAAAAAAACTTGGTATGAATGTTGATTTTATTGAGGCAGAAGCTTTTGGATTTTTAGCAATTCGAAAACTCCGAAATTTACCAATTAGTTTCCCAAAAACAACTGGAACCAAATCAATTTATGGATCTAAGGGCGGAGTTTTATTTGAGGTTAATTAATGATTTTATTTACTAGGAATTGTTAATAGATTTTGAGATTTGAGATATTGTTTTACTTCTAAAATTGAATAAGTTCTAAAATGAAATATTGAGGCAGCCAAAACCGCAGAAGCGCCAGATCTAAGTCCATCAGCAAAATGTTCGATTTTCCCAACTCCACCTGAGGCAATTAATGGAATGTTAATTTTTGAGCTAATTAATTTAATTATTTCTAAATCATACCCAGATTTGGTGCCATCTTTATCCATTGAAGTTAAAAGTATTTCTCCTGCTCCACGATTCTGAGCTTCGAGTGCCCAATCAAGAGCATTAATTCCAGTTGGGAATGAACCACCTTTGGTAAAAACTTCATAATTTGAGGATGATTTTTTTTTGACATCGATAGCAACAACAACAGCTTGAGATCCAAATTTATTTGAAGCTTGAGAAATTAGCTCAGGATTTGAAATTGCTGATGAATTTATAGAAACTTTATCAGCTCCACATTTAAGAAGTGTTGAGAAATCTTCGATTTTGCTAACACCTCCGCCGACGGTAAATGGAATAAAGCATTTTTTAGCAACTTTTTCGACCATTTCAAACATGGTTGAACGATTTTCTTTGCTTGCGTTAATATCTAAGAAGCATAATTCATCTGCGCCTTCATCAAAATAATATTCGGCTTGTTTTAATGGATCGCCTGCATCAATGAGATTTTCAAAATTTATACCTTTAACAACTCTTCCGTCTATAACATCAAGGCAAGGAATTACGCGATATTTAAGCATTAGATGATTCTTTTTAAAATGTCGTTTTCGGGTTTATCAAAAAAACGATGTCTGATGACAGCTAAAATGTGAATTATAATAATGCCAAGAAGCCCATAGGCGCTAATCTCATGGATTTCAGTGCAAATTTTGGCAAGTGCAAAATTGGTTCCAACCAAATTTGGCAATTCTAATGAAAAAAAAGTAACAGGATAGCCAGCAAATCTCGACATTAAATAGCCCGAAATTGGAGTCGTTAACATCAAAAAATAAAGTGATAAGTGTCCTAATCTAGCAAGTTTTTGTTCAATCGGACGAATTGAAGAGGGTAGAGCTGGAGGAGTTTTTATGAAACGATTCGCAATTCTAATAATTAACAAAATTAATACTAAGATTCCCATTGACTTATGGAGGTCATATATTGGATAACGGTTTGTTGAATCGTTACTTAAAAATTCGTCCATATAGATTCCAAGTGCGAGAGTAGAAAAAATTATTATTGCCATTAGCCAATGCAATAAGCGAGATGATAGTGCGTATTTCATATTATATGTTTATTGGATTGTTCGTTTTTGTTCGACGATTTCGTAACATTCGATGACATCCTTTTCTTTGATGTCTTCAAAATTTTCAAATGCGATACCGCATTCAAAGCCATTTTTAACTTCTTTTACGTCATCTTTGAAGCGTTTCAAAGTTTTAAGTGTGCCGTCATGAATTACGACATTATCGCGAAGAAGTCTGGCTCTGGCATTGCGTTTTATGGTGCCATCTATAACAAAAGTTCCAGCAACTTTCCCAGCATTAGATATTTTGAAAATTTGGCGTATTTCTGCTTGACCAAGATATTCTTCATTTTTAGTTGGATTTAAGAGTCCAGATAATATTAGCTTGAGATCGTCAACTAAATTATATATTATTGAGTAATATCTAATTTCAATACCCTTGAGTAAGGCTAATTCTTTTGCGGAGAGATTGGCGCGAACATTAAAACCAATTATAATAGCCCCTGAAGCTGTTGCAAGGCTAACGTCACTTTCGGAAATTCCGCCAGTTGCTGAGTGAATTATTTTAATAGCCACTTCTTCATTACTAACCTTAGCAATTGATCCAGCAATTGCTTCGACTGATCCATGAACATCGCCTTTAATGATAATGTTTAGATATTTTAGTTTCCCTTTTCCAGATTCTTTAAATATATCTGATATTGAGCGAGCAGAATTTTTAAGTGCCTTCTCTTCTTTTTCTTTGCGAATTCTATACGAAATAATTTCACGAGCTTGTCTTTCTTCGTCGACTTCGACGAACTTATCACCTGCATTCGGAGCGCTATCAAGACCAAGGATTTCTACTGGCATTGAAGGGGTTGCGAATTTAAGTTGTTTATAAGAAGAGTCGGTCATTTTTCGAATTTTACCATATGATGTCCCAACCACAACAATATCGCCTGTGTCAAGGGTGCCTTTTTGGACAAGCATCGTCGCAACAACTCCTTTAGCTGGATCTACGCGAGATTCAAGTACAACGCCACTTGATTTACCTTCATATGGAGCTTTTAATTCAAGTATTTCAGCTTGAAGTAAAATAGCTTCTTCGAGTTTATCTAAGTTAGTTTTTGCTTTGGCTGAAACTGGGACGAACATTATATCTCCCCCCAAATCTTCAGAAACAAGTTGATGATTTAAAAGTTCATTTTTAACAATTTGTGGATTGGCATTAGTTTTATCAATCTTGTTGACAGCTACGATAATTGGGACGTTTGCAGCTTTAGCATGGTTGATAGCCTCAACGGTTTGTTCTTTAACTCCATCATCGGCCGCAACCACTAGAACAACTATATCGGTAACATTTGCTCCACGAGAGCGCATTTCAGTAAAGGCTTCGTGACCCGGCGTATCAAGAAAAGTTATAAATTTATGATCTTTGGTTTGTATACGAGAAGCTCCGATGTGTTGAGTGATACCACCATGTTCACCAGAGACAATGTCAGTTTCGCGGAGTGCATCAAGTAGTGAAGTTTTTCCGTGGTCAACGTGTCCCATAATTGTAACAATTGGTGCACGAGGCAGGAGCGCGATACTGCTATCATTTTCATCTAAAATATTTTCAACATCTGAGTGCGAAACTTTTTTGCTAGTATGTCCGAATTCGCTCACAATAATTTCGGCAGTTTCGGCATCAATTGCTTGATTACTGGTCACTACCATTCCCATTGAAAAAAGTTTTTTTACTACATCTCCAGCTTTTTCAGACATTCTCTCGGCAAGCTCAGATACAGTTATTAAATCCGGCAAATTTACTTCACGACTGATTTTTTTGTATTCTTTAGGTTCTTCAATTTTGACTTGATTTTTTGATTTTTTACGTCGCTGAGAAAAAGAATATTCATCTGAGTCATCATCAGAATTAATTATATATGTAAGTTTACGAGGATTGAATTTTTGGCCTTTAATGGATTCTTTGATATTAGGCTTTTTAAAACTATCGTCTTCAGCAAAATTTTTTTGAGAGAAAGAAGAATTTTTTTTGATTTTTTTCTTTTCAAGTTCAATTTTTTCTTTTTCAAGATTTTGTTCAATTTCTTTTTTTTTGCGTTCTTCAATGATTTTTTCGCGCTCCTCTTTTTGTTGATTTGCAATTTGAAGGCTTTGTTTAATTTTATTGCGAACATCAAAATTATCGAGCTTGATGTCGACTAGTTTTAGTGTGGTTTCAGATTTAAGGTTTTTGTTTAAATCATTTGATATTTGCCCTTTAGAATCTTTTGAGGAATTATCATAATTATTATCGTTTTTAGTATTAGTTATGGGTGCTTCGTTGAGTTGATTTTCTTTGTTAATTTTACTAAGAATTTCGTGAGTTTTAATATTTTTTTCAGATTTAGGTGATGGCGAAGATTTTGAAATAGCCTTTATTCGAGCCTCAAGCTCATTTTTGTTGAGTTCAGAAGAGTTTTTGTTTTCCTTTGACTGAGAAGAGGGCTTGCGACCTTTTATAGTTACTTGCACAGGAGATGATGACGATTTTTTGTCAATCAAAACTTTGGTGTTGAGATTAGAAGTATTATTTACCGAAGGTGCCTTTGAAGAGGTCGGTAGTTTTAAAGTAAGCTTTGAACGCTTGGGATTATTATCGTTATCAGTCATTATTTGAACATTAAATTTTAAGTTTTTTTAAACTTTTATGAAATTTTTTGAAGATATTCATCGGCGCGTCTCTTAATTTCTTTGGCAATGTCTTCATCAAAACCTTCTATTGAAGCAATGTCTGTAATATCTGCATCAGAGATTGACTCTACATTTAAAAAACCTTCAGAGGCTAGTAAGCTGGCAATCATGTCTTCAACATCTAAAGCTTCGATGAATAGTTTTGAAGCTTGATTAAACTCAGCTGTTCTTCGAGCTGATTCTTGTTCATCAGTCATAACGTCAATTTTATATCCAACTAATTTTGATGCTAGTTTAACATTTTGTCCACCTCGTCCAATTGCAAGACTTAATTGATCTTCTGCAACAACAACCTCAATTAAATTATTTTCTTCATCAACTACTACCTTGCTAACTTTGGCGGGAGTTAAAGAGCTAATAACAAGTTCGGCAATATTTGGTGACCATTTGATAATATCGATTTTTTCACCTCTTAATTCTGAACTTACTGATTGAACTCTACTTCCGCGAATTCCAATAAATGAACCAATAATATCAATGTCATCGCGACGAGAATAAATGGCAATTTTAGAGCGAGAACCGGCATCTCTGGCAACGGCTTTAACTTCAATATTGCCATCATTTAATTCAGGGACTTCTTGTTCAAATAGCTTAACCAAGAATTGAGGATGAGTTCTGGATAAGAAAATTTGTGCACCAAATGGCTCTTTGCGAACGTCTTCGATGTAACATCTAATTCTATCTCCTACACGAAAGTTTTCGCGGGCAATCAGGCCACTTTCATGAATTACTGATTCAAAGCCATCGATGTCCATAACAATATTTTTGAGGCCGACCTTTTTAACTGATGCACTAACAACATCACCAATGCGATCTTTAAATTCGTTGAATTCTTTATTTTTCTCAGCTTCTTTGACTTTGCGGATTATTTCATTTCTTGCAACTTGAGCTACAACCCGATTTAGATCAATTGGCGGTAATTCTTGAACTATAAAATTACCAATCTCAACATCAGGATTATCCTTTTTTGCAATTTTTAGGGTAATTTGCGTTCTAACATCAAAATCTTCAATATCATTTTCAACAACTTTAAGCTTGTTATAAAGTTTTATTTGACCAGTTTTTTTGTCAATTTTACAGTCAATATCAAGATGAGTTCCGTATTTTTTTTTGGCAGCAAGTTTTATGCCTTCTTCCATGGCTTCAATAACTTCTTGAAGGGTTATACCTTTTTCATGCGCAATATTTTCAGCAACCAATAATATTTCTTTATTGCCCATAATAGTTAAATTACTTGCCATACGATTAAGTGAGTTAAATTAAAGTTTTAATGATTTATAAGAATGAAAGCCTAAATGAGATGAGACTGCTTAAATATTACAAAGCGCCAAATATTAAATCAACAACAAAAATTTTACCAACAGTAAAAATTTTAGCATAAATTTTGATAATAAAATTTTAATTATTTTAATAAAAAAATTAATCGTTAAAAACCAGAATTATTTAGACAAAGATGTAATTAATTTAAAATTGCCATTCGCTACGAATGTAATGACAAGTATAGCCATTGGGGTTTTTTTTGAGATAATTTTGATGATAATTTTCAGCTTTATAAAATTTTTTAAGTGGAGAAATTTTGGTTTGAATTTTAGCTTTGTAAATTTTCAATTTTTCGGCTTGTTGAATTACTTTTTCAGCGATATTTTTTTGATTTAAATTTTTATAAAATATTTCAGATCTATATTGAGTACCAATGTCGTTTTGTTGGCGATTTAGTTGAGTTGGGTCGTGAATGGTAAAAAAGAATTTCAAAATTTTTTCGTATGAAATTTTGTTTTCATCAAAAATAATTTTAACTGATTCGGCATGACCAGTCAAACCAGTTGAAACCTCTTCATATGTTGGATTGTCAGTTGTTCCTCCGCTATATCCAACTTGAGTTTCTGTAATTCCATCGAGGTTTCTAAAAAGTTCTTCAATACCCCAAAAACATCCGCCAGCAATAACGGCCGTTTGAATATTTTTTTGGTTCTTTGCATAAACATCGTTACTAAAAAAAATCATAAAATTTAAAATTATTGTAATTTTTTTAAGGAAGTTATTTTTCATTTATTTGTTTTTCGAGAGATTTAATTAGTTTTTTTTGCTTTATGTTGCGAAAGGCATTTTTAATTAGTTTATTTGAATAAATGAAGATGGCAGTAATTAGACCTAAAAAATAAAATATTAACATTAGGACAAATAGCCTAGTTTCAATATTTTCTATTGGAACTATTCCAAAAGTAATAGTTACGACTTGGCGATTATTGATCATAAAAATTGTCGCCAAGACCAACACAAGAGTGGTCAGAAGACTTTTAAAACTCTTTAAAATTTTAATTATAAATTTCATAAATATTAGATATTTGTTAATAATATTTTTTCCAATTCCAAGCTATATTGCGGTTTGTAATTAAACCACATTTCAAAACCAACTAATGCCTGCTCAATTAACATACCAATTCCGGTAATAGTTCGAAAATTATTAATTTGCGCATTTTTCAAAAAATCAGTGTATAAGGGGTTGTAAACTATATCATAAAAAATTGCTGTTTTTTTAGCATTTGAAATTTCGATTTGTAACTGTTCAGAGTTTTTCATTCCCATCGAAGACGTATTGATAATTAAATCAATTTCATCAAGAAAATCATATTTTTCTTTGAGTTCAATACCCTGCAACTGAGTGTTTTTATTGAAAGCGATTAAATTAAAGTCGTTGATGATTTTCTGAGCTTTTGATAAAGTTCGATTGGCGATATAAATATTGGCAACATTTTGATTTATAAGAGCATGAATTATGGCTCTTGAGGCTCCTCCAGCTCCAATAATCAAACATTTAGAATTGTGAAAATTAAAGTCCAATATTTGATTTTTAAGATTTTTAATAAAGCCTTCGCCATCAGAATTATGGCCGAACATTTTACCATTAGATAAAATTTTTATAGTATTAATTGCTCCAATTTCTTGAGCGGTTTTGCTTATATGATGACATAAATTAAAAATTCTTTCTTTATGCGGAATTGTAACATTAAAACCAACAAGTTTTTCATTGTTTATTAAATTTCTAATTGATTCATCAAAATCATCGATTGGAACTAGATATTTATTATAATTACCAATGATGTTAAGTTTTTTTAAGTAATAATTATGAATTATCGGTGAGAGAGAGTGAGAGATTGGAAATCCAAT
>VGDJ01000010.1 GCA_016869775.1 Alphaproteobacteria bacterium | reverse complement strand
CTTCGATTTTATACTTTGATAAAATTGCAACTCCATTGTAGGTTTTTTGGCCAAACACTGCACAATTATAACCCAAATCAAGCATTGCTTCGAAAGGAAAATTATGATCTTCGCATTTTAATTCTTGAAGACAAATTACATCAGGATTTGAAGATTTTAGCCAGTCACTCAGACGAGGAAGTCTGGCTTTAACAGAATTAACGTTAAATGAGGCAAACTTAATCATTTTATTGGTAATTGTTAAAAGCTTGAGTGAGATCGGCTATCAAGTCTTCGGTATTTTCAATGCCAATTGATAAGCGAATTAGACCTTCAAAGATTTCAAGTTTGTAGCGTAATTCTTCGGATAATCCTGAATGAGTAGTTGAAGCTGGGTGACAAACTAGCGATTCAGTTCCGCCAAGACTGACAGCCGATTTAAAGATTTTTAATGAGTTGATGAATTTAAAAGCATTTTTTCGACCGCCATCAATTACAAAAGAAAATGTGCTTCCATAATCGAGGCATTGTTTAGTAAAGGTCTTTTGATAGTCGAGGTTTTTTATGTATTTGGGGTGATAAATTTTTATTTGAGGGAATTTTATATTAAGCCAATCAACGATTTTTTCAGCTGATCTTGTGGCATAGTTCATGCGTAAATAGAGAGTTTCAAGCGATCGACCAATCATCCAAGATGAATGAGGATCTAAATGTGAACCAAAAGCGATCCTGAAGCTTCGGATTTTTTCCATTAAGGTTTTTTTCCCAATTACTGCTCCGGCAACTAAATCGCTATGACCGCCAACATATTTTGTTAACGAATAACATACCAAATCAACTCCATTAGCCAGAGGTTTTTGGAAAATTGGCCCTAGTAGCGTATTATCACAAATGATTACAATTTGAAGATTGTGTTTATGATTAAATTCATCAACAACTTTTCGCACAATCTCGAAATCAATCAGGGCGTTGGTTGGGTTGGCTGGAGTTTCAATAAAAATTGCCCCAATTTTACCAATTTTGTGCGCTTCTTCAAAATCTAATTTTAGGGATTGGTAGTCTAGGCCGTCGGAAAATTCATAAGATTTTATATTAAACTCTTTTAAAACATTTCTGACCAAGCCTTCAGTTCCACCATAAAGGGGTGATGAATGAATAATTACCTCGTTAGGTCGAAGTAGTGATAAAATCGTAGTGCTAATAGCAGCCATCCCACTTGAAAAGACCGCGCAAGATTCGCCATTTTCAAGGAGCGCAATTCGATCTTCGATTATTTCAAGATTGGGGTGATTTATTCGGCTATAAATAAGTCCACCAACTGATGTTTCGGGGGCGGGTTTTTTTCCGGTGGCTATTTCAAAAAATTCTGCACCATCTTCGGCGCTTTTGAATGCAAAAGTTGAGGTAAGAAATACGGGCGGTTTAACTGCGCCTTCTGACATAAAAGGATCATATCCGTATGACATCATTTGGGTTTCGGGGCTTAGTTTGCGGTCGCCAATGAGGGTTTTTTTGTAAGAATTTTTATACATTTAGCTATGGAAATTTATTTTTAATATTGAAGTATTGAAGATTAGAAGAAAATAAAATTAATCAAAAATTATGAGTGAATTGAAATTTCAAGATATTTTGTCGGCCCGCAATAGAATTAAAAATTATATTAAAAATACAGAAATTATTTCCAACAAAAAAATCAACGATGAAATCGGTGCGCAGATTTATTTAAAAATGGATAATCGCCAAAAAACCAAATCTTTCAAAGCTCGTGGAGCTTTTAATGCCGTTTTATCTTATCAAGAAAAATTCGGTAAATTTCCTGATAAAATTGTTGCTCAAAGTTCTGGAAATCATGCTCAAGCAGTTGCTTTGGTAGGCAAAAAATTTAACATTCCGGTTGTTATTTATATGGCAAAAATAACGTCCCCAATTAAGGTTCAGGCCACAATAGATTTGGGTGCTGAGGTTGTATTGTGTGAAAGACGAAGTGAGGCTAATCGTTTAGCCGAAGAAAAGCAGTCGGAAGGCTATTTTTTCATCCATCCATCTGATAATGATGATGTAATTGCGGGACAAGGAACTTGTGTTCTCGAGGCGTTGGAAGAGATTGGTGGGATTGAGGCGATATTTGCGCCATGTGGTGGAGGTGGTTTGTTATCGGGTTCAATAATTGCTAAAAATGGTATCGATTCAGCCATAAAAGTTTATGGATGCGAACCGCTAAATGCCAATGATGCTTATCGATCTATTCAAAATAATCAGATTGTTGGTTATGAAGAATCTCCCACGACAATTGCAGACGGAGCAAGGACACTAAAAATTTCAAATCGTTGTTTCGAATATTTGAAACTTCTAGATGCTATAATCGAAATAAAAGAAGAGGAAATTTTTTATTGGCAACAAAGATTAAGTAATGAATTAAATGAGATGATTGAACCAACTTCGGCCTTGTCTGTAGCGGGTTGCTCTATATATGTAAAAAAATTTGGGATAGCCAAGAATCATAAGTTATTAGCAATAATCTCGGGTGGTAATTTATAGTTTAGTTTTTTTGAAATGCCCATCGATACTGGCTCCATCTTCAACCGATAATGATTCATATTCAATTTCTCCGGTAACTTCGGCTTTGCTGGCGATATTTATATTTTTAGCTTTAATTTTGCCGTCGAATTTTCCGCGAATGCTGAAATTTTCTGCTAAAACTATGCCCTTGATAAAGCCTTCTTCTCGTAAAATAATAGAATTACCTTTTATTGAGCCATCAATTTGTCCTAAAATTTCAATAATTCCGGAACTAAAAACTTCGCCCTGAATTTTTAGATCTCGAGATATAATGGTGGGGGTGGATTTGAAATTAGTTAAAATTTCCAACTTCTTGGAATTTAATGTGCCATTTTCATCATTATTTAGTTTAATAGAAACTTTATTTACTTTGGTTTGGATGCTAGATATCGACATGTTTGGGTGAGTTGTTATTGATGAGAATTTGTCCTGCCTCAATAAAGCGTTTGGGATTTAAAGGGATATTTCGGTATCTTACTTCATAGTGCAAGTGTTGACCCGTGCTTCGTCCGGTATTTCCTTGATAACCAATTACTTCGCCAGTTTTTACGCGTTGACCTTCAGAAACTTTAATTTTAGAGAGATGCCCGAAGCGAGTTGTAACACCGTAACCGTGGTCAATAACAATAGCATTGCCATAGTCGCTAAACCAACGAGCTAGTACGATTCTTCCAGGGGATGGGCTAATAATTTTTTCACGATTGGCTCCAACAAAATCAAGACCACGATGTGGCGTGTTTTGACGGGTTATCGGATCAATCCTAGTCCCGAATCCGCTTGATATATAAGAGTTTTTCATGGGTTGAGAAAGTGGCAGGGATTTTACAAGTTTTTCAAGAGCTATTAGATAATCTATTTCGTTATTGAATTTTGCTTGTTCAATTTTAGCTTCAATAAAATCAGGACTTGAGAGCTCTCTTTGAGATAATTCGTTGTCAATTTCAGAATCAAAATCATTTTTTGGACCACCTTTGAACAATTTGCGAGCTTCTAACTTATTGTTTAGAGAATATTCGTTAAGTTGAGCTGGTTGATTGATATTTTTAAGATCAACTTTTGGTCTTTTAATGGCAAGACCTGTGGCATTTAGGGCATTTTCAATTTTTTTAATGCGATATTCTGTTGCATTGGAAAAGGCTAAGAATTTATCGCGTGAATTTTTGATTTCATAAAGTGTATTTTTGTCCTTTTTTTCAATTGAGTTTTCATCAATTTGAAGAGGTTGAGAATCTTGCTTGGGTTGACTGTTAACTCTTTGAGGAGATCCGGTAATGGTAATGATGTATTGATTTACCTTTTCAAGTTTTTCGTTAACAATTTCAAATTCTTTATGAAAAAAATTATTGGCAGTTTTAAGTTTATTAATTTCTTCGGATTTAGAGTTTATGATTTTGTCATAATTAAGAGACTGTATAAAAAGATTTACTATCCAAGCTATAAAGATATAGCAAAAAGCTTGAGAAAATGGACCAAAGGTTATGCTTCTGATTTTTTGGTTGGTGACAAATAAAATTGTTCTTTTGGTGAAAATAAACTTATAAAAACGCTTAAATGCCTGATAAACAAAGCATAAGATAGGCTCAACCGTAATTCTAATTTTTTTAGAAATGATGAATTTTTTCATTAAAAGTACTTGTTATAAATCGGGTTTATTTGATTTGTAATAATTTGTGATAAAAGGAAATCCAAATTAGATCAATGGATGAAATTTTCTATTTGGCCAATCAATGTAGTTGAGGATAGTTAAATGTCAACCTTTGAGCCAAAATTTGAACCAAAACAATAAAATTTTAGATTAAAAAATGTAGCATTTAGGAATTTATTAAGCATGTTGACTTATAATATATCTAAAAATAAAATCCTGCCCCTCATTTATAATTAATCTTAATAAAACAACAAAATGTCAGTAGCAAAATCTCAAAAAGCTCCCTTGGAAGGCGTTAACCCTAAGCAACACATTGTAAATGTTGTAATGACTGATGGTACCAAATTTCAAATTCTTACTACTTGGGGCAAAGAAGGTTCCACTTTAAATCTTGACGTTGATCCAAAAAATCATCCAGCTTGGCAAGATAACAAAAACCAAACATTCATTAATTCTAATAATGAAAGAATTAACAAATTTAAGAATAAGTTTGATTTTGACTTTGGTACTGAGTCTAAAAAATAGTCGATAAGTTTTCTAGATGAAGTCAATTACTTGCTTAAGTGGTTGGGGACAAAGTTTTAATTCAATCGAAGATTCCTTTTGCCAAGAAATTCGTCAAAAATATCTCATAAACTCTCTAAATTACTCTAACTATTCGAGTTTTAGTGCTTTTAGTGAATCGCTAAATACTGATATAGATCCACATGTGTTGGTTGGTTGGAGCCTTGGTGGACAATTAGCTCTCAGGTTAATTTTTAAAAAAATATTCAATCCAAAAATTTTAATTCTTATCGCTCCACCTTTTCAAATGATAAAAGATGAGAGAGTTCAAGCTGGAATGTCGCAAAAAACATTTAATGAATTTTACAATAATTTAAAAACCGCTCCTAATCCTACACTAAAAAAATTTAGTATTTTAACGGCGATGAATGACAAAAACAAATCCGACATCGTAAAAAATCTTAAAATAGAAAACTCTAATCAACATAATTTATTGCATTGGTTAAATGAGTTAAAAAATTTTTCTGGCTTTGATATCGAATTAAATGAAATGCCCCCAACACAATACATTATAGGTTTAGGCGATACGATAGTTCATCCGTCTCAAGCAAGGTATTTTCAAGAGCGGATAAAAAATATTGAGGTAAACTATTTTGACAATTGCGGTCACGCTCCTCATTTAAGTAACAATCGGCGCTTTAACGAAGTTTTGTTAAAAATTTTATAAAAGACTTCATTGGGTATAAAATTCCCAAATGTTTTATATTTTCATCGGCAATATTACCATGTTGTGGCCCTTAACATGTAAGCGTCTTTGCATAATGTAGGGAACGTGGTTAAATAAAATTTGTGTAAAAATATTTTCATTATCAAATATAAATTTGGTGCCGAAAAAAATCACATTTTCGTAATCTTTGGCAACGCGATCAGTAAGTTGCGATAGTTTTTCAACTATATCTGTATCATATCCAACATAGGCTTTGGCAAATCTGCCGTTAGCATTGCAGTAGTTTTTGTATTTACTCAACACCGATTTAGTTTTGCGTCTCATATCGCGCCATTTTCGTTCTTCTCTAAGAGTATTGGAGTCAACCTCTCCAACCGTAACAAAGATAAAATTTTTGAATATTCCGGGAAATAATTTTTTTATTTGCAAAAGGCAATTCATGCCACTTCCAAAGGTTTGATCGACTATTATGGCTGCAGTTGGGGCTTTTTTATCGATAGTTTCTAGGAGCGAAGAGGGGCTAAGGCACTGCTCTTGGCATGAATCGAACTGCATTTCTTTAAGAGCCAAATTTTGACGAAATCTTTCATAAATCTTTTTGATTAACCAGCCAATTGAAACAAACACCGAAGTAATTAGAATCGTAATCCAACCACCTTCGTAGAATTTTTCGAAGATCGTAACCATTAAAATGCCAAAACAAACGATAAAACCAACTAAAGCAACTAACATTTTGTGAAGCCATGATTTTTGTCTTTTGCGATGCCTGAACCAATAAATTACGAGACCTAAAAGTGATAATGAGAAGGTTATAAATACGTTGATTGAATAAAGCACAACAAGAATATGAACTGAGCCATCGGTTATGAGAAGAGTTGCAATTGCAGTGATCGCCATGAAAAGTATGCCGTTTTTCACAACTAATCTACTTGAGAGCGAGCTGAATGATTTTGGCATCCATTCATCGGAAGCCATGTTGGCAATTACATTTGGTCCCGCAAGAAATCCTGCATTGGCGGCGACAATTAAAAGTCCAGCCTCAAATATTAGTACAACTGGAACTACGAATTTTCCAAGGGCAATATCACCAAAATACCAGCCCTGGGTTATGGCATAAAAAGTAGAAGCGTTAAGAGTTTGGCCTGGAATTTTTTGAACTCCCCATAATAAATAAAGTAAAATTATGCCTGCGGCCATGAAGGCCAATGAAATTGCTACTAAAAACATAGTAAATTTGGCAGTTCTAACTCGAGGTTCAGATAAGGTGTTAACGTTATTTGAAACTGCTTCAAGACCGGTGTAGGTTCCGCCCCCCATTGAAAAAGCTTTGAGAAAGATTGACAGAACGAAGACCCATCCCATGGTTTCGGTCATCTCTTTTGTTTCATAAACTGCATGAGGAACTAGCTCTGGAAGGCCGTATCCATGAGCAATTATGCCGTGAATAATTAAAAAGAAGTGCGTGAATATGAAGCCTAAAAATATTGGCAATAAGAATTTTATGGATTCCTTCATCCCTCGTAAATTTAAAAATGCCAAAAGGGCAACAAAAAAAATTGCCACAACCATTTTTGCGCCCTGAAAATCAGCGGGTAAAAAACTAAAGATTGCATCGATACCACTCGCAATTGAAATTGAAATTGTTAAAACATAATCCACTATCAGGGCCGAGCCAGAAACTAAGCCAGCATGTTTTCCAAGTAGCCGAGTTGCAACTCTATAACCGCCACCACCATTTGGAAATAATTCAATCACTTGAGTGTAAGCGTATGAAATAATAAAAACCGTTAGAGCGGTTGCAATTGCTAGATAAATTGCCAGTTCTTCGTGGGTTCCAAGTGCAACAAAAGCTTCTTCGGGGCCATAGCATGAAGAAGAAATTCCGTCGGCGCCCAGCCCAACCCAAGCAAAAAAAGCAACTAGCGAGATGCTGTTGCGAGTTTCTTTATCGAAAAAATCGCGAGGGTTACCAAATAAGAAATTTCTGATTTTTAATAGCATAATTTTATGGGTAATTTCAGTTTTGAAACTATAAAAAATTCAAAACAAAATCTATGGAAAGCCTAAATACTGAGCATCTTAAGGCTCTAATAGATAATTGCAATATAGATAAATAAAATTTGAATTATTTAGTTTTTTGAAATTTCTTGATCGTATTTTATTTGATTAAATTTATGTAATATTTCATGGATTAGTTTTTGTGATTTTATTCCACGCTGTTCTTCAATCCCCGATGAAATATCGATATTTTGAGCAGTGGTTTTAGTTATCGCATTCTGAAGGTTAGAAACATTAATTCCTCCCGATAGAAACCAAGGCTTATTGATTTGAATTTTGTTTAAAAAATCCCAATCGAAAGTTTGACCGCTCCCAGGGTTTTTGTTGTCAAAAAGAAAATAATCGATGTTATTTTGATAAATTTCGAGTTGATTTAAGTCATTTGGAGTGTTGATTGATAGGGCTTTAATTATTCCAACCATCGGAAATAAATTTTTTAATTTTGAAATATATTGAGGATCTTCTGAACCGTGAAGTTGAAAGAAATTTGGTGAAAAATTATTATAAATATCGAGAAGTTCATTAAAATTTTGATTGGAAACGACGGCAACTTTTGATGTATTTTTCGAAGCAATCTTGCTAAGACATAACGAATTTTTTGGCTCTACAAATCGAATAGAGTTTTTTACAAAAACCACGCCCACAAAATCGCAACCAAGATTAACGGCATATTCTAGTGAGTTGGGCTCACTAAATCCGCATAATTTTATTTTCATGATTTATATTTTAAATCCGGGAGGGAGGGGAATGCCTGCGGTTGCGCTTTTAATTGCATCACTTGAACTATCATCTGATTTCTTTTTGGCATCATTAAAAGAAGCGATAATTAAATCTTCAAGAATTTCAATTTCATCTTTTGCTATAAGGCTTGGGTCGATAGAAATTTTTTTGGCAATACCACTGCCATTAATAATCACTTTAACCATTCCTCCGCCCGAAGATCCTTCATATTCTTTATTAGCGATTTCTAATTCAATTTTTTTCATTTTTTCTTGAACTTGCTGTGCTTGGCGCATCAAACCTTTGATATCCATAAATTAAGAGATTATTTTTTGATAAATTTGGAGAGTTTATATTCTAAAATTCTTTTGATTTTTCTGATATATCCGACCTTGTCAATCTTTTCTTTGGAGTATAAATCGTAGTGCATTTTTTTAAGGCCTTTGATTTCAACGGTCAAAATCCCAACTTTAGAATTTTTGTCAACTGGTGCTAATAATGGACTCTTAAAATTTGCCCTGATCTTAATATCGTTTATAGATTTGTCGCGTGCGATATTGAAGCTAATATTTTCTTTAATAATAACCTTAGTATGTTTTTTAGTGCCTAGCCAAGTTGGAATTTCGGCAACCACTTCGTTATTTTCAAAAATATTAACTTTTTTAAAGTTTTCAAAACCGAAATCAAATAGTTCAGTTATTGCACCCTCTCTAATTTTTGGAGTTTTGGCTTTATTTACAACTGCAACTAGCCTGCGATTATCTCTTTTAACAATTCCAACGATTCCATAACCACCTTGGTTTGTATGACCAGTTTTACCACCGAGCGTTCCATCATAATTTTTTTTAATTAATGGATTGCGGTTTTTTTGTGTTATATTGCGATAAGTAAATTCAGGAATATTTAAAAATTTTGCATATTCTGGAAAATCTTCATATAGCCTAACCGCAAGAGTAGCTAGATCTCTAAGTGACATATAGTGGCCATCCTCATGAAGTCCATGTGGATTCATAAAGTGTGAATTTTGCATGTTTAATTCTCGAGCTTTTAAATTCATTAATCGAATAAAACCTTTATAATCTGATGCGGTGGTCTCTGCCAATGCAATGGCTGCATCGTTAGCAGAAACCGCGAGAAGTCCTTTGATTAGATCTTCAATTGTTACGACATCACCATAATTTAAAAACATCGATGAACCTGATTTTCGCCAAGCGTCTTTACCGATAACGCATCGATTATTTAAATTAACCGCCCCTTTTTTAATTTGATCGAAAACTACATATGCTGTCATAAGCTTGGTCATAGAAGATGGAGCAATTCTTTCGTCAGCATTGCGTGATAGCAAGATCTCTGAGTTATCGGCATCCATCAAAAAATAGTACTGAGTCTGTTGTAGATTTTTATAAATTTCGTTGGCAAATGAAGGGCTGTTGGCAATGAATGCCAAATACAATAAAGTAAAATATTTTTGAATTTTAAAAAATATTTGCCTCATCTAATTTTTTTTGGTATTGGGATTTATTGGATCGCTTTCTATTGCCTTGATGCTAGCCTGATTGAACTGATCCTGAAAGAATTTAACATATTGATTTTTTTCTTGAAATCGGTCGAGTTTTTTGCGTCTTAATAAAGCTTTTTTTTCGACGATCATTTTTTTTGAGAATTCGACATCTTCAACTGTTTTTGAAAGATTGATGGTTTTGATAGCGTTTTGAATGCTCTTGACCGGAACTAATGTGTAGTTTTTGTAACTAGCCGAGGATTTTACGCCAAAAGAATCTGTCTCCGGTATTTCAATAAAATCAAATTCTTGACTTGATTCATCAAAGGGTGGATTGAGATAGGTATTGTATGATATTTCAAAAATTCTCGGAGATAAGTTTTTGCCGGGATTGTTGGCGATTCCTTGTTGATAAGTTTCGTAATTTGGAAAATGTTGTTGAGGTTGATTAGAGCTCATATGCGAGATATCAACATAATCAAAGTTGTTGCTTTTATCTTGACCCATATCGCTTTGAGAAATTGGCACAAAAAGATTGCTCGATTGAGTTGGATCTAGGTTATTTTTAAATGATTTTTCAGGCAAAGATTGGGTTCGTTCTCTTTTTATTTTTTCGATTTGATTGCCAAATTTTCTTTGAAAGGTTTCATTTTCAGAAAATTTAAATTCTGGCGATGAAGAACAAGAGGGAAGTGATGCGATGATTGATAATAGAGTTAGTAAATAACAATATTTTTTATATATCATTATTTTCCCTTAATAATTATTGCTTCGTTGCCGGATTGAAGGATTTTGTTTTTAACGCTATCAGCTTTGTCGCGAGTATTGAAAGGCCCAAATACTGAGCGATAAACTTTTTTATTGTTTATATATGCAACTGTAACCTTGCCTTTGCCTTGGTTTTTTATTTTGTTAATTTTATTTTTTGCACTAAGAGAGTTGTTGAATGAGCCAACTTGTACATAATATTTATTGGCATTAAGAGTAAAATTTTTATGGGTTTCTGGTTTAGAATCGACTGATGATGACAAAGAGTCGTCGGTTTCGATATTGGCATCATTTACCTCAGAAGAAGTATCTTGTTCTAAAATAACCTTCGAACCACCTTTTTTGGATTTTTTGATATTTTTAGCCGAGTAAGTAATGATCGGATTTTTTGATTTAACGCCCGAGTTTTTATTTGAGTTGATTAAGTTTTGTTGGTTATTTTCGATTGATTTTGAGTTATTGGTATCTTGGTCTGAGCTGGCTATTTGCGCTAAATTATCGCGTTTTTTTAATTCTTCTTGTTGCGAGGAATTATCTTTTGATAAGTCATATTCAACGATAGGATTTTCAGTTTGATAAATATTTTTAGGAGAGTTTTGTGGAATATTATAATTATCGGAGTCGGAGATTTTTTGGTCAACATCGACCATATTTTGTTTTGGCATTGAATCAGGCTGGCCATTTTTTGGAATATTGTTTTCAATCTGAATTTTTGTGTTCGAATCAGATTGAGCAAGGTTTTGTCCTGAAATAATTTTAGCATTGGCTTCGGGAACCCTAGTTTTAATTGGACGAGCATTGCCTTGCAAATCAACAAATCTGATTTCGGGAGCGCTGTTTTTTTTAGATGAGCATCCTGCGCTAAGGCAAATAAGAGTAATTGCCAAGATTGTTGATTGAAATTTTTTCATTGGATTGTCAATTAAAATTAATGATGCGGTTTATTGTTGCGTATTTTTAAAATTATAATGGCAAAAAAACAAATATTATTTTGAAAATTATTTTTTAGTTTTTTCATTAATTTTATCCTCAAATAATATTCTATTTGAAGCGCCATCCAGATCATCATATTGCTTGTTTTTAACGCACCACATAAATGCAATTAAACCACCCAAACTTAGTAACAAAGTTATTGGAATTAAAAATAGTAATACGGTCATTTTATATTTTTTTTAAGGAGTTCATTTTGAGAGAATTTATCATCACCAATAATGATGATGAAGACATCGCTATTGCCGCCAATAAAGGGACAACAAACCCCATCATTGCAAAAGGAACTGCGATTATATTGTAAATTAAGGCTAATGCCAAATTTTGCTTCATTACTCGCAAAGATTTTTGAGAATATTTAAAAATAAAAATTAGTGGATTTAATTTTGATGAACTAATAACGATGTCAGCAATATTTTGCGAAATATCAACTGCTTTCGAAAATGAAATTGAAACATTTGATAAAGCCAAAGATGGAGCATCGTTCAAGCCATCTCCAACCATTGCAAAACTAATATTTTGGTTACGAAGTTGTTGTAAAATTTCAGCTTTCTGAAGCGGATTTTTTTGCCAATAAAAGTTTTTTATATTGAGTGTTTTGGCAATTTTTTTAACTTCATTTTCATAATCACCGGATAATAAAATAATTTTTTTATCAATTTTTTGAAAATAATTAATCATATCCAAAGCGCCCTCTTTTAAAGAATCGCCAAACAAAAAAATAATTTCTAAATCATCAAATTTTAAAAAACATCTTAAGTTAGAATTGCAATCATTCATGGCTTGCTCGATAAAAATTAAATTCTCTTTGGTCAAATTCTCTTTGGTGTTGATTTTGCAAAATTCTGAACTGCCTAATTTAGCGATTTTATTATTAATAACACCTTCAATTCCTTCGCCTTTTATTTCATTGATTTTGTTGACTTCAAAATGTTGATCGCTGGCATTCGATAGGGCTTGAGAAAGGGGATGTTTACTGTATTGAGCCAAGGTTGAGGCGATTTTTGTAACAAGAGCTTGATCCTCTATATCCAATTCCAACAACTGTTTATTGGCAATTTTTAACACTTTTTTTAATATCGGCTGGCCAAGGGTTAGGGTGCCAGTTTTATCTAAAACTATGCAATCAATTTTATTAATTTTTTCTAAGGCGTCGCCATTTTTAAAAATTATTCCATGTTTTAAAAAATTTCCAATTGTGATAGTTTGCGTAATTGGAATGGCAAGCGCAAGAGCGCATGGGCAGGTTATAATCAAAACCGCGGTGGCATTCATTAAGGCATAATCCCAGTGCGATTGCGCAATAAAATACCACACACAAAATGTTATGAAGGCAAGAATATGAACTGCTGGAGTATAATATTTTGAGAATTGATCGGCGATACGAATATAAATATTTTTTTTATATTGGATGTTGTTAATCAATGAAATTATTTGCGACAAAAGCCCTTCGGCATAGGTTTTGGTGATTTTTACTTTGATTGGGGATTCAATATTTATCGAGCCACCAAAAACTTGCGAATTTGTCGAAGTTTTTTCGGGGCTTGATTCTCCCGTAATCAGGGAATTATCAATTTTGCTTTCGCCCTCAATCACAACTCCATCGCAGGCAATTTTTTCGCCACTCGCAACTAAAATTATATCATTTTTTTTAAGCTTTTTTATGGGCACCAAAGAATTAGAAAAGCCAGATGAAGAACCGTACAAAAGTCTTGCGAAACCGGTTTGAATTAGCGAAAATCTCGAAGCGATATCGAAAGCTTTTTTGCGGGCTTTTAAATCAAGATATCTTCCGATCAATAAAAAGAACACCAGCATCACCGCCGAGTCAAAATAAATCACCTCACCACCACGAAAGGTTTGCATAAGGCTGACGATTGAAGCCAAAAATATCGCAATCGAAATGGCAATATCCATGTTAGGCATTCGAGCTTTTATAGATTGCAACGCAGAAATAAAAAAGATTCGACCCGAATATATTAAAACTGGCAAAGCAATTAGCGAAGATAAGAGGTGTAAAAATTTGCGAGTTGCCCCCGATATCTCTAGTTTGGTATCGAACCACAAGGCGAAAGAAAAAAGCATAATATTGCCTGCGCCAAAGCCTGCAACCGCAAGGGCCTTAAAAATTGTATTGTCGAATCTGTTTTCAAACTCACGAATTGTTTCGAGATCAATTGGAAAAAGTTTATAACCTAAATCGAGCACCAATTTGATAATTTTATGCACATCCTCGATTGTTCCTTGCCAACAAATCTGAATAGTTTTTTGCGTTAAATTAACCCGCGCTTGTTTGATATGATTTTGTTTTTTTAAAAGATTCTCAATGAGCCACACACAAGCTCCACAATGGAGTCCGTGAATCATTAAATCAAGTCGATAATTTTTTGATATTTCATCAAAAGTAACTAATTCTTGAGGATTAAAATTTATATCGCTGTCAGGCTTCAATTTTGTTTCGAGGGGGTTTAGAACTCGTGATTTGTAATAATTTTCAAAACCGTTTTGATTGATAATATTAAAAGCCTGCTCACAGCCCAAACAACAAAAATCTTGCTGATTAACATCAAGATTAGCCTCGCAATGCAAGCATTTAGTCATTTGTTTTTAAGGATTGAGTGGTTGTTCAAGATTTTGTTCGTCTTTTATTTCAATTATCGCTAGGTCTTGAACAATTTTATCATCATACTTTACTATGGTATCAAGTTGCCATTTGCCGGGCATAGGAAGTGCTATGTTTAAATTTCCATAAGAAGTAGATTCGATAAGTCTAGTTATGTCATATTTAGCATCGGGGAGATATTTAAAAGCATAAATAATCGAAATATTTTTGAGGGTTTCGCCATTTTTATTGGTGGCGTATGTTTCGATAAAAAGATCTTTTGAGGTTCTTTGAGAAATCGTGTTGTAAATTTTGATTCCAATTTTGTACTGTGCATCGATATTTTCGAGAATTTTATTGTATTCAACCCCTTTTTTGTATGCATCGGGCGTGTAAATTCCACGCCAAGAGTCTTTCGCTAAAATTATATAAATAATGTTTACTATTATTACAATTGCGAACAATCCAAATATGGCGTATGGCCAGTAAATTCTGATTTTATCCAGTTTCATAATTATATTTTTTTAAGGCAAAATTTTAGATCATTGTAAATTTTTTTGTAATCAACATCAAGGATTTGTTTTTTGGCAATAATAACATAATCATGATGTAACTTTCCATAATCAGCGACCCCATTTCTAAGTGCATTCATGATACGTCTTTTAAACAAATTTCTGGTAGTTGATAATTTGTGAATTTGTTTTGAAATTGTTATGCCAAATCGGCAAAATTCTAGCGGTTTTTCCGGAACTTTTGTTTGTAGTTTTTGAAGATTTTTTTGGGTTGGGTTTTGTTGAGATATTTTTTTTGTTAAATATTTTTGAGGAGTCTTTGATTCAAGTAAAATAAGGGTTTGAGAGTGATATTTTTTGCAGTTTTTTTGAATAAATTTAAAATCGGCTGACTTTTTAATAGTCAAAATCTTTGCAGACATGGTGCTGAGTTTTGACTTAACAATATTTAGCTATCAGAAACGCTAAGCGAGAAGCGACCTTTGGCACGACGGCGAGCTAAAATTTTTCTGCCTCCAGCAGTTGCCATTCTTGATCTAAAACCATGTCTTCTTTTGCGAACAATTTTGCTTGGTTGCCAAGTTCTTTTCATAAAATTAAAGGATTAAATTGAATTTGAGTCGGGGCATTCTAAAGACCGCACTTTTTAATTGCAAGTAGCTTGTCCATTTTATTTTGTAGGTTGATTTTGTGAATCTAACATTAAAATTTTTGGCTGATGAATTAAAGCTTGCGAGTGCGACATTGAGCAATAGGCAATAATGATAACCAAGTCACCAACTTGAGCCTTTCTGGCGGCTGCGCCATTAATTTTTATTTCTCCCGAATTTCTTGGGGCTTTGATTGCGTAAGTGGTAAATCTTTCACCATTATTTATGTTTAAAACATCGACTTTTTCATGTTCTAAAATACCCGATTTTTCAAGAAGATTTTCATCAATTGAAACTGAGCCCTCATAATTTAAATCAGCTTGGGTAACGGTTGCGCGGTGAATTTTGATCTCATTATAGTTAGTTGCATATTTATCTGTTAGTTGTGATGGGTTTTGTATAGAGAAAATGCTCGCGCCTCAAAGCTATTTATCATTTTTTCAGTAGCAAGCGAAAAAATTGTTCCCAATGCCTTACTCAAAAGTATTGAGTTGAACTCAAATTCGAGAAAAAAATCAACTTGGGTTTTACGTTTATCGATCTCAATAATTTGCCAGCGATTAACAAGGCTTTTAAACGGGCCCTTGATAGCCTTAGCTTCAACAAAATATTCGTGTTCTGAGATTTTTTTAAAAGTTACATCGGAAGTGTATTTTTCAAAAATATTTTTAAAATTAATTAGCAATTCGGCATGAAGATTGTGATCGTTGATATGTTTGGTGATTTGAGCATTTTTGCACCACGGTAAAAAGTGTGGATAATTTTGAATATCAACTACGAGATCAAATATTTCTTGAGCTCTAAAAGGCATAATTTTCTTTTCGTGGATTTTTGGCATATTTAATTAAACTGTTGGTTTTTCATCATTTCTTCCATTTTTCGTGGATCAATTTTACCAAATTTTGACATCATTTTTTGCATCATTTTATATTTTTTCATTAGTCGATTAACCTCTTGAATATTAGAGCCAGATCCTTTGGCAATTCGGTGTTTGCGCGATGAATTGAGAATCTCAGGATTCTCGCGCTCTTTTTTGGTCATTGATAAAATTATAGCTTCTTGAGTTTTGATTTCTTTTTCAAGATGCGTCATGTTTTTAAGTTGTTCTTTGAGAGCGCCCATTCCGGGTAAAAAATTAAGAATTGAATTCATACCCCCCATTTTGCGCATATTTCGGATTTGGCTAAGTATATCGTTAAAATCAACTGTTCCGCGCCTTAATTTTTTGCTTACGCTTTCTAATTCATTTACATCTAAAATTTCCTGAGCTTTTTCAACTAAGGAAACTACGTCGCCCATTCCAACAATTCTTGAAGCAATTCGACTTGGATTAAATTCTTCTAGTTCTTCGAGTTTTTCTCCAACGCCAATAAACTTAATGGCGCAATTAGTTGAAGCCTTCATGGTCAGAGCGGAGCCACCTCTGGCATCACCGTCGAGTCGAGTTAAAATAACGCCCGAGATTGCCAATTTTTGTTTAAAATTATTTGCCACATTAACGG
>VGDJ01000009.1 GCA_016869775.1 Alphaproteobacteria bacterium | reverse complement strand
CGAAGATCGTATAATTGCAGTGCGCGAAATGATTTTGGCTGAAACTCCAGAGGGTCGTAAAAAGGCTCTAGCAAAATTATTGCCGATGCAACGACAAGATTTTGTCGAAATATTTAAAATTATGACTGGATTGCCGGTCACAATTCGTTTACTTGACCCGCCATTACATGAATTTTTACCGCATAAGGATAGCGAGATTCAGGAGGTTGCAAAAGTTGCTGGAGTTGAAATTGATTACGTAAAACATCGAACTCATCAACTGCAGGAGCAGAATCCTATGCTTGGTCATCGTGGTTGTCGTTTGGGTATTTCATATCCAGAGATCTATGAAATGCAAGCGCGCGCCATTTTTGAAGCTTCGGCAGAAGTTAAGAAATCTTCTAATCAAGATGTGCTTCTTGAGGTTATGATTCCTTTGGTTGCTACTCGCAAAGAAATTCAAATCATGCGAGATTTGGTAGTTAATGTTGGTAAGCAAGTGGCGAAAGAACGCGGGGTTGATTTAAAATATATGGTTGGAACCATGATCGAGTTGCCTAGAGCTGCGCTGGTTGCAGATAAAATTGCACATGAGGCTGAATTTTTTAGCTTTGGAACTAACGATCTTACCCAAACCACTTTTGGTTTGTCGCGCGACGATGCTGGAAATTTTTTGGGTCATTATCAAAAAGCTGGAATTCTTGAGCGTGATCCTTTTGCCGAGCTAGATCAAGAAGGCGTTGGTGAATTAATTAAAATCGCGAGCACAAAAGGTAAACAAACTCGTCCCGAAATTAAGCTTGGTATTTGTGGTGAACATGGTGGCAATCCGGCATCAATCGAATTTTGCCATCAAGTTGGCTTGAATTACGTTTCTTGCTCGCCATACCGAGTTCCAATTGCCAGATTGGCTTCGGCACGTGCGGTGATAAAAAGTCGCCAATAGATCAGCCATAAGTTTTGCAAATTTAAATTTTATCTAATGGAATTTTTAAAAGCTTTGCTTAATAAAGTTTTTAATCCGGTTAAAAATTTCTTCATAAAAGTTTTTAATAATTTTAGAGATTTTATTAATTAACATAGAGTCAAATTTCAGGCAAATAAAGTCGCACCTTTGGACATCGCAAACAAGATTGAAGAACTGGGAACTACAAATTTTTATCCACTGAAACTAATCCGTCTTTATCATCCAAAAAAAACTCAAATCGAAATAAAAATATAACTCTACCTTTAGATATACAAAAAAATCCTTCGAGTTTTTCAGCTGAACATGCTATTTCAGACGCTTCATCTTATGAATCTAGAAATTATGTTGATCCAAAAACTAA
The DNA here is from genome assembly GCA_016869775.1 of Alphaproteobacteria bacterium. Taxonomy (GTDB): domain Bacteria; phylum Pseudomonadota; class Alphaproteobacteria; order Rickettsiales; family UBA1997; genus CAILUF01. Next base: position 16,350 of record VGDJ01000009.1, on the reverse strand, counting down.
TGATTTTCAAAGTAATGATTCAGAATTTAGAATTAATAAAATGCAAATCGAACCACAACCAAGACAATCTTCAATGCTGAATTTATTTCAAAAAGTGGGCCGGCTCGCCTCAAAATTGGAACTATGAGTGAGCTTAAGGAGTGAAGAGCGATTATAGGATCCCTATTAAAGAAGAATTAACGAGACTAGAAATTCTCTAAATCAAGTTGCAAAACCAAATCCAGCCAACAACCAAGTTTTATCATCTTTAACTGACCAACCTTTTGTGAGTGAAAGTAATATTTTGGGAGTTGATACTTTATAGCCTAGTTCAACTGTAGAAAATTTATTTGATCAAATGAAGAATTTGATCGGGCAAGATAATATTACAGTTTTGTGCCGATTTTTGAATCAGCAAATACTCAAAAGACCTCTAATAGATCGCGCATAATAACAATTTAGGTGATTTTGATGATAAGGGTGATTTTGACCGGGGTGCTTTTAAAATTGACAAACCAGATGGCGACAAGAGTTTAGGATTTGCTGAAAAAGGCTCTTCAAGTTTAATCAAAAAACAAGAAAATTCTGAAAGCAAATTTGATATTAGCAATAATCCTGATGCTCAATTAATTTCTTAGAGGCCAAGTCCAATTGTTCATAATCCACAAAATGGCGACATAATTGTTAAAAATCCGGACGGATCTTTTTGGTATTGCCAAGCAACTAAAACCGCAACATAATCAAAATACTGGAAGATAATATGCAAAAAAGCTCAGTCACATTTGGATTGATAGAGGGTTTTGAAAAAAATGGTAAAGTGAAAGATATTTCTTTGGATCGCTAAATTTATTTAAGGGGATAGAATTTACCGAGGTTATTATTGCTAAAGATGAGAAAAAATTGATAAATTTTTGAATAAAGCAAAAATTTTTACAGAATACCAAAAGTAAATCAATATCAAGCGGTTCTTGAATTAGTAAAGCTCAAGCGAGAAAACAAGGCATTAATTTTCTTCTCAGCCTAAAGATTTGTTTAGTTCTTTTGATGAAGTAGATGATAGCAACATATTTATGCCAATAATTTCAAGACCATAAATGTGATAAAATAATTTTTTGAGGATCAGCTTGAGAAACGCCATCTTTTCGTAAGAACTGACTTAAGATTTCTATAGAATATTTTGGAGAAGTATTGATTAGTTTTAATTCAGAGGATCAAGCTTTAATTGATGTTTGGCTGGAGTGCTTGGGAGGTTTTGTTGTTCTAATGAATGTTATGATTGTTGTTCTAAAATTTGTTGCTCTTGCCAGCTTTGATAGATTTTTTCAGAAATTTGAGTTGGAAGCTTTTGGTTTCTTGCGAGGTAATTGTCTATTATAATTAAATTATCACGGCTGATTGAATCGCCTCTAAGATCAAGAGTTATCAGATTTGAATTTGTTTGAAGTGCTTCAGCTAGGGCTTGAGCTCCTACCAAAACTGTATGGTTTTCACTAAGATTTTTATCAATTTAAGAAAGGAAGAGAGCTTATTAAATTTGATGATAGGGTTGTGATTGCTGGGTTGATAGGGACATTTGTTAAATTATATGAGTTGATGTTTGAATAAGAGACGAATTATTTTTAAAACTTTTTTATAGAATCTGGATTATTAAAATTTATTAAAAGAAATATTTTCTTTGATTCATTATTAATTTAAATAACTGCATTTTATGAAAAAAATTTTTACAAAAATTACTTTATTAGCTTTATTTTTAGCATTGAGTGCCAACAGTTCATGCTATCAAGATGGGAGGGATGATAGAGGATTTTTTACTTTTAAGTCGGCGGATATTAATCAAAAATAATTAAATTGTTTGAGTTATTAATTGTTTTAAGTTTTGTAGCTTAAGCGCTTAATCCCTTTTATATTTTTACTTAAAATTGTTAAAAATCTTAAATTTTTAAAATTAAGATTTTTAGACAGTTAAATAAAAAAAGGCTTTGCATGCATCTGCAAAGCCTTTTTTAATAAAAATTTAACGATGTTATCTATTTTTTAGCTTCGGGTTTTTTATCATCAGCCTTTGTTGGAGAAGGTGTTGTTGTTGCGGTTGCGGTTGTTGCAGCAGCTGGAGTAGCTGTTTTTTCATCTTCAGATTTTCCTCGGCCAATAACACTTGCGATCAAAAAATTACCTTTTTTTAGAAGTTTAACACCCTGCGGAAGAGATAGGTTATTAGCCCTAAACTTTGATCCGACATGAAGTGAGCCGACATCGGCATCGATTGTTTCTGGAATTGACTTTTCACCATCACAAAGAACTTCAAGCTTTCTGGCGACAATGTGAAGGAAGCCACCTTTTTTAAGGCCGGGTGATTTATCTTGGTTGGTGAATTTAATCTTTGGTTTTGCGCGAATCGGTTTATTTTCTTCGCAAAGCATAAAATCAATGTGAATTGGTCTATCAGAAACTGGATCTAATTCAACTTTATGAGCAATAACGCGAGTTTTTTTACCCGAAATTTCAAGGTCGATAACCGAAGTTAAGACGACGCCTTTTTCAAATTGTTGTTCAAAGTCTCGTGAATTTAGAGTTAGATTTATATTGCCCTTCTTAGAGTATATGACGGCTGGGATTAGTCCTTGTCTTTTGATTTTACGAGAGGCAAGCGTGCCAAGTTGTTCTCGGTTTTCAGCTTTTAGTGAGATCGACATAGTTTATGTTCTCCAATTTTTATAAAATAATTTAGTAATTTTCTGAATTAATTCTTTATGAGTAAAAATTACTCAAATAAGCAAAATTAATTTTTGATTATCAAAGTTAGAATTTTCAAAGCCAACTTTATGATGCATGTCTACAGATAAACTTTTTGGCTAATAATCTTTGCAATAAACATACAAATAAAAAACAAAATTTATATGAATTATTGAATTTTTAAGATGATTAAAAGATAGAAAGATTTGCCTTAAAAGTTGCAAGCGAAGCATGATATGAATGGGTAAAACAAAAATCAAGCTGATTTTATATGTTTTTCAAGACTTTTTAAAACTTCGTCAACATGTCCTTTAACTTTAACAGAAGACCAAGTTTCAAGTATTTTTCCGAGTTTATCAATTAGAAAGGTTGAGCGGTTAATGCCAAAGTATTTTTTTCCAAACATTGATTTTTCTTGAATAACTCCATATGAACAACAAACATCTCCCGACTCATCAGCAAGAAGCGGTATCGAAAGTTTATATTTTTCAATAAATTTGCAATGACTAGCCACGCTATCTTTTGAAATCCCAACTACAACACAATCAAGTTTTTCAAATTCTGAGATTTTTTTGCTAAAGTCTTGAGCTTCAATTGTGCAACCAGGAGTATCATCCTTAGGATAAAAATAAATTACCACAAATTTACCTTTGAGCTCTACTAGATTAAATTCATTTCCTTCGTCGCTTGGTAAAGAAAAAAGTGGCGCAACTTGACCAATTTCAATTGTCATGATTTATGAATTTTTTTAGATTTTTTGTTTTTTTCTGAAGTCTCGATAGAGTTGTTTTCAGATGATTTTATTTGGGAAATTACCTCATTAAACTTAGATTGACTACAAAGACCAAGAAGAACTAAATCGCGAGGTTTAATGTTTTTCATGTTCCAGTGTGAGCGAGATCGAATAGAGTCGATCATTTTGTCGGTAGTTCCAATGAGTTTTTTAATTTGTGAATTGGTAATTTCTGGGTAATATTTTAATAAGTAAAATATGCCATCCGGCTTGTCTTGACGGCGAGCTATTGGAGTATATTTTGATTGTTTTTCAGTGATTTTTATTTTGCTTGAGGCGCTTTTGTTTATAATTAAAGTTGCGCTTAGATCGTTTTCACATCTTTTGATTTCTTCTTCCGTAAGTTGGCCAGACAAAATTGGGTTTTGGCCAATTATACCAGATGCAACATCGCCATCAGCAATACCTTGAACTTCGAGTTCATGAAGTCCGCAAAATATTGCAATTTGTAAAAAAGTAAGTGAAGTATTTTCAACTAGCCAAACAGCAGTTGCTTTGCGCATTAAAGGTAATTCTTGCATGATTTTTATAATTAAAGCTTTAAAATGATTTGTGATTTTATTAAAAAACTTTCTAACTTTAAAAGCAAGCAAACATTATGTTAATCGCATTATCTCCAGCTAAATCTTTAGACTTCGAAACCAATTTTATGTTATCGAATAAATCATCGCCAATATTTTTAAAAGATACTCAAAAATTAGTTGCGGAATTAAAAAATTTTTCAATCGAAAATTTGGAGAGTTTAATGAACATTAGCAAAAATTTAGCTAAATTAAATTTCGAGCGTTTTCAAAATTTTGATCAAGCTAAAAAAAGACAAGCAATTTTAGCTTTTGACGGTGATGTTTATGATGGAATTGATAAAAAAAATTATACTATCGAAGATTTTAAATTTGCTCAGAATCATTTGATAATTCTATCTGGTTTATACGGATTTTTAAGGCCTCTAGATGAAATTTCTCCATATCGACTTGAAATGGGAACTGATTTTAAAAAAATTAGATTTATTTCAAAAAATTTATATGAATTTTGGGGAGATAAAATCACTTTAGAAATCAACAAAACCGAATCGCAATACCTTATAAATTTAGCCTCAAGTGAATATTTTCAATCAATTAATCGAAAAATTTGTAACAAAAAAATTATCGACATAATTTTTAAAGAAAAAAGAGGCGAGGTTTATAAAATAATTGGCATCAATGCTAAGAGGGCAAGAGGTTTAATGACAAATTTTATAATTAAAAATAGGATCACTCATCTTAACGATTTAAAAGATTTTAAGTTGGAAAAATATCAATTCTCCTCTCAATATTCAGATTCAAATCAATTGGTTTTTATTCGATGAAATTAATTGCAAATCGCAAATATAAAAACTTCACCATTCATCATTATGACGAGTTGTCTAGCACCAACGAATTGGCATATAATTTGGCTGAAAATCAACAAATTTTTGACCACGAATTAATTTTGGCAAATTATCAAACAAAAGGGCGCGGAAGGCTTCAAAGAGATTGGTATTCACCATATGGAAATTTATATTTTTCATTAATTTTGCAACCTAAAATAAATTTAAATCAAATTTCAAAAATTTCATTTGTTGTAAGTTGTGCAATTCAAAAAACTTTTGAAAAAATTTTTAACAAATATGAATTAAGGGCTGAAATAAAAAACAAATGGCCTAATGATTTGCTAATCAATAATCAAAAAATTGCTGGCATTTTAATTGAGAGTAAAAATTCTCACAATTTAAATGAATTTTTGGTAGTTGGTGTTGGAATCAATATAGCTTCTAATCCAACCGGCACAATCTTTCCAGCCACGAATTTAGCTAGTTTTTCAATTAATATTTCAACGCTTGATTTGTTAAAATTATTTCTCGATGAATTTGAAATTTTATATGAAAATTGGTTGAAATTTGGATTTAAAAATATTCGTGAATTGTGGTTAAAAAATGCTTATAATTTAAATCAAAACATCACTATAAAGCCCAGCAATACCAAAATTTCAGGAGTTTTTAAAAATATTGACGACGACGGTAATATTTTGATCGAGATCGACAATAAAATAATGAAATTTTTTTTTGGGGATATTTTTGTTTAAAAATTATTTGACTATTGAAAGTGGTTTTGGAATTATCGCCAACTCAATTTTATGAATCCCCATAGCTTAAGGATTAATTATAGCTAATTTTTACCAAAAATTTATGTCACAATTGCTCAATAAAGTTCAAAAAATTCAAAACTCTGAAAATAAATACACAAAAGAACTGTCAGAAATTCTTGAAATTCTTGATGCCATCGAAAATCACACCGCTGAATTGCGTAAAAAAATTTTGAGTGAAGTTGCGACCGACAAAAACAATCTTCACCTACAACTTGATAAGATTGAAGAATAATTTCCCCTTAAAATTAGCTTTATAAAACATTTGTTTTATAAAATTTGGGGCGAAAATTCTGATAAAATCTGATAAATTCCTAAAAAACTTCTGCCATATTTTCGTTCTTCGAGTGTCAAGAAATCTTTATTTAAAATTTCTCTAAACTTTTGCAAATCTTTGGTTTCAAATTCAATTATTAAAATAGTTTTTTTAGTAATTATTTGATTTTTAATTAAATTTCGGACCATTTTTTGATAATTTGAATCATAAGGTGGATCCAGAAAAACCGCATCAAACTCATCATCTATCTTTGTTAAACTATTTATGTCGCGATGGATAATATGTGTTTGATTCTCGATTTTAAAATTGGCTATATTTTTTTTCAGAATTTGTAAGTGCTCAATATTGTTATCAACAAAAATTGATTTTCTTGCTCCGCGCGAAATTGCCTCAATACCAACAGCACCAGTTCCACAGCACGCATCTAAAAAATTACAACCTTGTAAATTAAATTCAGTATTTTTTAAAAATTTACCCGATTGCAATATATTAAATAATGCCTCGCGTGACCAGTCTGTTGTTGGTCGCAAACCGATCATCTTAGAGCAATCAACTAATTTTTGCCCTTTGAATTTTCCGCTAATAATTCGCATTTTAAGAGTTTCGAGATTTATCAGCATGGTAAACACCAAGCAATTTTACACTTTTAGAAAAAAATCCCAATTCTTCCAGCGCAAGAGCAACATTTTTTTGTGATGGATGGCCTTCAATTGAAATGAAAAATTTTGCTTGGCTTGAAACTCCTCCAGGAATATAGCTTTCGAGCTTTACAATGCTAACGCCATTGGTTGCAAAACCTCCGAGTGCTTTATAAAGTGAGCCTGGGATATTGCGAATAGTAAACAAAAGGGCGGTTATTGTCATGCCATTGTTAGGATCTATTTCAATGGGTTTTTTGGCAATAACTATGAAAATGGTCATATTATCGTTTCCGGAATCTTGAATGTTTTCTTTAATAATGCTTAATCCAAACAAATCACTCGCTAATTTTGAACAAATTGCTCCCTTGGTCTTATCATTAGTTTGTGCTACAAACTCAGCTGATTTAGCGGTATTAGATGATTCATGAATTTTTATTTTAAGCGTGCGCAAATTTTTTTGGCATTGCATTAAGGCTTGAGGATGAGAGTAAACATCGGTTATATCTTCAAGCTTTGCGCCATTAACTCCAGCTAGATTATGAATAATCGGAAAGAAATGTTCGCCAATAATTGCTACATCGTGTTTTTGAAGCAAATCGTGAATTTCAGCAACTCTTCCAGCGTAAGAATTTTCAAGGGGAATCATTCCAAATTCAGCTTCACCAGTTTCGATAGCATTAAATACATCATAAAAACTTGAATAAGGCTTGGCTTCCATTTTGGGATAAAATTTTAGACATGCTAAATTTGAATTGGCGCCATTCGAACCCTGAAAAGCAATAATTTTTTTTGAATCAATTGATGCGTGCATGATAAATTTTTAGAATAAATTTGATAATTTTGATGATAAATTTTTTATAATCTTAAACCAGATTTTACAATTAAAAATTAAATTGACAAAGGCAAATAAGGCGTTGATAATGCTCGCTTCAAAATAATAAAATCATAAAAATGACAAAATCAAATTTAACTCCTAATTTAGCTGAAAAATCGTTTTTAGCTAATCAAAATTCTTGGAGCCCTTCATCATGGCGAAGTCTGCCAATTAAACAACAGCCACAATATGACAATCTTCATGATTTAAAAATTACCGAAGATCAATTATCGAAATTTCCGCCACTTGTTTCGATTGATGAGGTTGAAAAATTAAAGCAAGAATTGTCTCAAGTTTCCAGAGGTGAGGCCTTCTTATTGCAAGGTGGAGATTGTGCCGAAAGTTTTGTTGAATTTTCACATTCCAACTTAAAAAATTATTTTCGCACCATCATGCAAATGACTATCGCTCTGATGTATGGTTTAAAAAAACCAGTAGTCAAAGTTGGAAGAATTGCTGGGCAATATGCAAAACCGCGTTCTCAAAGTGAAGAAACCATCGATGGATGCACTCTTCCAGCTTATAGAGGTGATATAATTAATGCCATCGAATTTGAAACCCAAGCTCGCAAAGCTGAACCAAATCGATTAGTCGATGCCTATTTTTATTCATCAGCTTCACTAAATTTCTTGAGATCATTAGCTCTTGGTGGCTACGGTAATCTTGATAAAGTCAACAAATGGAACGAAGAATTTTCGCATTATTTAAATGGCAAACACAGCACCGAAGAGGTGACCTCCAAAATCAACGAAATTCTCTCCTTCATGAAATCATGCGGTATTGATTATAAATCAATGCCTCAATTCACTACCGCAAGTTTTTATACATCGCATGAAGCACTTTTGCTCAACTACGAGGAATCTTTTACGCGCTTTAGCAAAGACCATCAAAAATTTTATGCTTTAAGTGCACATTTGCTTTGGATTGGCGATAGAACTCGTGTCCTTAACGAAGCGCATGTTGAGTTTATGCGCGGAATTGCCAATCCAATTGCCTTCAAGGTTGGTCCGTCAATCACTCAATATGAATTATTAAAATTGCTTGAAGTGCTTAATCCAAACAACGAAGAGGGTCGAATCACTCTAATTTCACGCATGGGAAAAGATAAAATTCATAATTTACTTCCACCTCTCATAAAAACAATTAAAGACAACGGTAATAAAGTAATCTGGTCATGTGACCCAATGCACGGCAACACTATTAAATCATCCAATGGTTTTAAAACCCGCAAGTTCGAAGATATTTTGCAAGAAGTAAAAAGTTTCTTTAAAATTCATCAAGACCTAGGAACTGTTGCTGGTGGAGTTCATTTTGAACTCACCGGCCAAGATGTAACCGAATGTTTGGGTGGTAATCAACAAATTTCAGAACTAAATTTAAGTGATCGTTATCATTCGCACTGCGACCCTCGACTTAATTCATCGCAAAGCATCGAAATGGCTTTTACAATTGCGCATGAATTAGCAAATTCAATCAATAAATAATGGATTTATCTATCAACAAAAAACACGGAATTATTGCTATCGTTGGTGCACCAAATGCAGGTAAATCAACCATAACGAATGCTATCCTTGGACAGAAATTGTCAATTGTATCGCCCAAAGTACAAACAACTCGCAATTCAATTCGTGCCATTGCTCTCGAAGGTGAAACGCAAATTATTTTAATTGATACCCCAGGAATTTTTATTCCGCGAGATGATAAAATCCTTGAAAGAGTGATCGTTAAAACCGCTTGGCAAGCCTTACGAGAGGCAAGTCATATTTGTTTTGTAATTGATTCAGAAATCGGATTGAATAAAGAAAATCTTCGAATTTTGAGTGATTTAAAAAAAGAAAATTTGCCCATCACCATAATTCTTAACAAAATTGATTTAGTTAAAAAATCGAAACTTCTCGATATTTTTGGAGGTCTATCGAATGAAGGATTTATTGATATTATTCCCATTTCGGCCATACAGAATGATGGCATCGACACACTAAAAAGTTTTTTATGTACAAAATGCCAAAATCCTAATTGGATTTACGATGAAGAACAAATCACCGATGCACCAATGCGCTTCATTGCAAGCGAAATAACTCGTGAAAAACTTTTTTTATATCTCCAAAAAGAGCTTCCATACTCAATTGCCGTTAAAACTGATAATTATGAAATTTTAGACAATGGTGATATAAAAATTCATCAAACTATTTTTGTTTTAAAGGATAGTCAAAAATCAATTATCGTTGGAAAAAATGGCGCGATGATTAAAAAGATTGGCCAAGAAGCAAGGCTTGATATTGGCGAAATCGCTAATGCTAAAGTGCATTTATATTTGTTTGTAAAAGTTAAACATGACTGGATGCGTCATGCCGAAAATTTTGAAAAAATCGATATTGAAAAATTGCCTAAAGATAATCATAAAAAATTTATTGCCCAAAAAATAAACCCAAAAATAAACCCAAAAAATAATTCCAAAAATAACTCTTAAATTTTTTATTTATGTCGACCATTGATGAAAAAGAAGTTGAAAAATTCTCTAAAATTGCCGACGAATGGTGGGATGAAAACGGCAAATTCAAGCCTTTACATAAGTTTAATCCAATTCGTTTAGCTTTTTTTCGTGCACAAATTTGTCAATATTTTCAACGCGACGAAAAATTAATCGAACCACTTTCAAACCTAAAAATTCTTGATATCGGTTGTGGAGGGGGCTTAATTGCTGAACCTCTCTGCATAATGGGCGCCGATGTTTATGCTATTGATGCTTCGGAAAAAAATATTGAAATTGCCAAAATTCATGCTCAAAAAAGTTCATTAAATATTGATTATAAATGCAATAGCGCTGAAGAATTAGTGCTACAAAATCAACAATTTGATGTGGTTTTAGCTCTTGAGATAATTGAGCATGTGGCTGATGTCAAAAAATTTGTTGAATCATGCGCTAAACTTCTCAAACCAAACGGCTTGTTAATGATTGCCACCCTTAATCGCACGGCAAAGTCACTATTAATGGCTAAATTCGGAGTAGAATATATTTTGCGTTGGTTGCCAATTGGTACTCATGATTGGCGAAAATTTCTGAAGCCATCGGAGATTGAGAGTATAGCTCGTATAAACGATTTAAAAATTCACAAAATTCAAGGATTTTGTTATAATATTTTAAAAGATGAGTGGAATTTGGGCGAAGATTTGTCGATAAATTACTGCATGGTTTTCAAGAAATAATCAGCAATTTTTTTGAACGAAATTGTTAAATTAATTACCAAGTTATCAATTCAAATTATCGAATTAAATATCCTTACTATTTTTTGAATTTTTTGTTGATGTAAAGCTGTTGAAGAATTGATAGAGTGTTGCTCCATGTCCAATAAATAACCAATCCAGCAGGAAAAGTGGCTAAAACTATTGTCAACCCATAAGGCATGAATTTTAAAATTTTAGCTTGCACTGGGTCTGAAGTGGGCGGACTAAGTTTTTGTTGAATAACCATAGTTGCGCCCATAAGGATTGGCCATATTCCTAAGTTAAAACTACTTGAAACTTCAAATGGTAGTAACCCAAAAAGATTTAATATTGTTGTTGGATCAGGAGCGGATAAATCTTTTATCCAGCCATAAAATGGGGCGTGACGCATGTCTAGAGTTACGTAAAAAACCTTGTATAAAGCAAAAAAGACTGGAATCTGAATAAAGATTGGCAAGCAACCTGAAGCTGGATTAATTTTTTCGCGTTTATAAAGCTCCATCATTTCACGGTTAAGGGTAATTTTATCGTCTTTGTGCTTTTCTTTGAGAGCTTCGATTTTGGGTTGAAGTGTTCTTAGGCGGGCAATGGCTGAATAAGATTTATTGGCCATTGGAAAGAGTGCGAGTTTGACGATTACGGTCATTCCCAAAATCGCTAAACCAAAATTACCAAAAATTTTGTAAAGAAAATCAATTACAAAGAAAAATGGCTTAGTCAAGAAATAGAACCAACCGAAGTCAATAGCGCGGTCAAAGAGTTTGAGATTAAGTTTAGAATTATATGAATCTAAGATTTTTACTTTTTTGGCACCCGCAAACAAATTGTGCTCAAAAGTAAGCTGATCATTAGCCTGAATAGAGGTTTCTTGGCCGATAAAATCAGCATTATAAATATGGTTTTGGTTTTTAAAGTTATACGAAAAATTTGCCTCAAATGGGAGCTTTTGATCTGGTATTAGAGTGCTTAGCCAGTATTTGTCGGTTATTCCAAGCCAAGAACCTTTCTCGCCCATATCACTAAATTTTTGTGATTTTTCTTCGGCCAAATCTTCATAGTTTGTTTCGGATAATATGCCGTTGAAAGCGCCAATTGCTCCTTCATGAAGAATATAAACGGCTTTTTGTTGATTGTTAAGATTGCGGTTAATGCGTCCAAATGAAGAAATTTGGATTGGGTTGGCAGAATTGTTTATGATTGTTTGTTCGACTTTAAATAAATAATTTTCGTCGACCGAAATTTTTATTTTAAACAAAATATTTTGTGAGTTTGTCCAAGATAAAGTAATCGGATTTTTAGTAGTTAGTTTTGTTTTATCGGTTTGCCACAATGTATCTGGTTTTGGTGTTTCAAGATTGGGACTGGAAGTTAAAAATCCAAAATCGGCAAAATACCTTTCCTTTGTTTCGCTTGGCGAAAAAAGTACAACCTCATCTTTTTGATTTGGTTTTTCATAGTATTTAGCAAGTGTTAAATCATCAAATCTAGCTCCTTTGAGATTTATTGAGCCATGAAGCGATTCGGTTTCAATGCGCACTCTTTGTTCGGCAGTTTTTTCGACTACTTCTTTACGCGTTTTATATGCCGAAATATATTCGTTATTTGAGTTGGTATTGAGAGAATCGGTCGATGTTTCTTGTAAATTATCGGTTTGAGTTTCAGAAATATCATCAATCGAAGAATTAGAATTTGAAAGATTATTGGGTGATGTGCTATTCGATTTTTGATCAGCCAATTGAGTTGAATTTTGTGCCTTTGGTTGATTGGAGAGTTTTTCAAGACGCGGTTTATCGTAAAACCATGTCCAAGCAATCATAACAAAGACCGAAAGGGTGGTGGCAAGAAGAATATTTTTGTTATTATCGTTAGTCATTTTGTGTTAATTTTGTTGAAAATTTAATTATCAAAGAGCCATTCATAATTATCAATTAAACTTTAAATAAAATTATGAGCGCAATTTTTTGAAATTTATAAGGCACTCTTGAAGTGCTTCATCAATGGTTTCGATCGGAACAATTTTAAGATTTTTTATGACTTCTTGAGGCATTTCTTCGAGATCTTTTAGATTACTTTTTGGAATTAGAACCTTTTTTATTCCACCGCGTAAAGAGGCTAAGAGTTTTTCTTTGAGGCCACCAATTTCAAGTACTTTTCCGCTCAGAGTTATTTCGCCAGTCATAGCCACAAATCTGTCGATTTTTTGTTCACTTAAAATTGAAGCTAAACATACCGAAATTGCAACTCCAGCTGATGGGCCGTCTTTTGGTGTGGCGCCTTCTGGTACGTGAATATGAAAATCAAATTTGTTGAATTTTTTGGCGTCAATTTTAAGAGATTTTGCGATTGAGCGAACATAACTCAGTGAAGCTTGGACTGATTCTTTCATAACATCGCCAAGGCTTCCGGTTATTTGAACTTTACCACTGCCTTCAAATTTTAAAGCTTCGATTTCAAGTAGGTCACCACCATATTGAGTATAAGCCATGCCAGTAGCCACACCTACGGCATCATGACTTCTAGCGCGTCCAAAATCTTTTTTAGCTGGGCCGGAATAGGTTTTTAAATTATCACTATTAATTGCAATTTTTTTGGCTTCTTTTGAAATTATCAATTTAACAGATTTTCTGATTAGATTTTCTATTTCGCGATTTAAATTTCTGACTCCAGCCTCAAATGTGTAGCGGCGAATTAGGAGAGTTATGGCCTCTTTATCGATGCTAAATTCATTTATATTAAGGCCATTTTCTTTGAGAAGCCTAGGAATAATATGTTTTTGGGCGATTTGCAGTTTTTCATTTTCAGTGTAACCAGACACGTTAATGATTTCCATTCTATCGCGAAGAGGAATTGGTATCGAGTTAATTGAATTAGCTGTAGCAACAAAAATGACCTTAGATAAGTCATAATCTACTTCGAGATAATGGTCTGAGAAATTGCAATTTTGTTCAGGATCAAGAACTTCAAGAAGCGCTGAAGCGGGGTCACCGCGAAAGTCACTTGATATTTTATCGATTTCATCGAGAAGCATTAGAGGGTTGATAGTTTCGGCTTTTCGCATTGATTGAATAATGCGCCCCGGCATTGCTCCCACATAGGTTCTGCGGTGGCCACGAATTTCTGATTCATCTTTAACACCTCCAAGCGAAACTTTAACATATTTACGATTAAGACTTTCGGCAATTGAGCGCGCGAGAGAAGTTTTTCCAACTCCGGGAGCGCCGACTAGGCACAAAATTGGGCCACGAACACCCTTCGTTTTGATTTGAACCGCAATAAATTCAAGGATTCTTTCTTTAACCTTTTCTAACCCAAAATGATGTTTATCAAGAATTTGCTTGGCATTTTTAAGATTATGAATCGAGTCTGATTGAACTGACCAAGGCAACGAACATATCCACTCAAGATAGTTTCTAACTACGCCAGATTCTGATGAATATTGGTGAGTTTTTTGCAATTTTTGCAATTCAGTTTCACACTTTTTTAAAACTTCTTTAGGAAGCTTAAGTTTAGAAATTTTGGTTTTAAGCTCTTTAATTTCTGGGTCTTCTTCTTGACCCAGTTCTTTTTTAATATTTTTGAGTTGCTCGTTAAAATAAAGCTCTTTTTGATGTTTAGTAAATTTTTCTTGAATTGAGCGGTTAATTCGCTCTTCGGCTTCTCCAATTTCAATTTCAGTTTTGATGATTTCGAGTAATTTATAAAACTTTTTTTTCAAAATATTTTCGCCCAAAATAATTTGGCGTTGATTTACTGAATTACAACAATAGCCAGCAATAAAATATAAAATATCGTGCGTAGTTTTTATATTTTTGAGTTCATTAATTATTTCGACAGTGATTTTTTTGTTATATTGAGAATAGCGTGCAAAGTTTTCGGCGCAGGCTTTGATGAGGCCAATAAGTTCTTTGTCTTTTTCATCAGCTTTTTGTTCGGGAAGAAGCGATATTTTGCAAAAAAAACGAGTTTTATCTTCAATTGTCGAATCAATTTTGGCGCGCACAAAGCCTTGTAAAATGGCTTTGAGATTGCCATCTGGTGTTTTGATGAGTTCAATTATTTTACAAATTGTTCCAACTTTATGAAGATTCTTTTCAGTGAAGTCATCGCTGTCGGGGTTGTTTTGAATAACGGCAAAAATTGGTGATTTATTATTAAAAGCCTCTTCGACTGAATTGATAGATTTTTCACGACCAACCAAAATTGTTGTTGTGGTGCGAGGAAAAATTACGGTATCACGCAATGGAATTGTATAAAATTTTTGTTCTTGGGTTTTATTTGAGATGTTGTCTTTGTTATTTTCTTTATTGTTTTTCATGGTAATTTTAGGTTAGATAAATCAATTTTTAATCAGCAAAATTAACTTGTAAATTGTTGGGTCGTTCGTTATTTTGATAGCCAAATTTATAAATTTAAACAAAACAAAAGTTAATAATTATTTTATTTTTAAATTATTTTTTTAATGACTTACGACAAAAATAATATTTTTGCTAAAATTATACGCAACGAAATACCAGCCAAAAAAGTATATGAAGACAACAATTTGTTAGCTTTTCATGATATTTCTCAAGCTTCACCAATTCACATTTTAGTAGTTCCAAAGGCAGAATTTATTGATTACATTGATTTTGTGAGCAATGCTAGTCCTGAAATTATAGCAAATTTTTTTAAAAAAGTTGCGCAAATTGCCCAAGATTTAAATGCTCACGACCAAGGTTTTCGCCTAATTACCAATAATGGCTCAAATGCTCATCAAACTGTAAATCATTTTCATGTTCATATTTTAGGTGGCAAAAAACTTGGCCCACTTATCTCATCTGACAATCAACTTCGATAAATTTATGGAAAAAAAAGTTCACGAATCTACAAAAATAATTCATGCCGGCAGAAATCCAAAAGAGCAAGGCTGGATGGTAAATCCACCGATTTATCAAAGTTCGACAATTGTTTTTCCGACTTATAAAGATTTTATGTATGCGGAACGAGGATACTCTAACAACGATTTAGTTCAGCCATATGAATTAAAATACGGTCGTTACGGCACGCAAACCAATTTTGCTTTGGAACAAGCGATTGCCGAAATTGAGGGTGGTTATAACACGTTCGTAACTTCTTCAGGAGCTGCAGCTATAAATACTGCGCTGATTGCTTTCTTAAAGCAGGGCGATCATATGTTACTCGTTGATAATGTTTATTCACCAACCCGTGGTTTTGCCGATAAATTTCTAAAAAAACTTGGCGTTGAGACTACCTATTTTGACCCGCATATTGGCGAAGGAATCACAAAATTAATCAAGAAAAATACCAGAGTAATTTTTTTGGAAAGTCCAGGATCGCAGACTTTTGAAATCCAAGATGTTCCTCTTATTTGTAAAATTGCCAGAAAGCACAATGTCATAACTATACTTGATAATTCTTGGGCAAGTGGCATTTATTTTAAGGCTTTTGATCATGGAGTTGATGTCTCGGTTATGGCTTTAACAAAATATATAAATGGCCATTCAGATATCATGATGGGCTCAATAACTGTTCAAGAAAAGCATTTTAGAGTTATGTACGAAGCTTTTAGATATATGGCCGTCACTGCGGCGCCATATTGTTCATACATGGTGCAAAGAGGACTAAGAACTTCAAAATTGCGAATGGATCATTGCTTTAAATCTGCCCTTGA
>VGDJ01000008.1 GCA_016869775.1 Alphaproteobacteria bacterium | reverse complement strand
ATCTTCACTTAAATCATCTAGAAATTTTTGAAAATTATAATCATTTCTGTCTTGTCTGAGTTTTTGTAGGTTATCACCATTATATTTTGGAAATATACAGCCATCATTTTTTGGCGATGGAAAGAAAGTCATCACCGATAATTCATCTGAAATTCTTAAAATTTGGTTTAAAAACATTGAGTGCCAAGAGGTGCTAAGGGCAAAAAATGCCACCAAACCGAATTTTAGTAAAAATAACAAAATAGTTTTTTTATTAAGAAAAACTTCTGGCGAAGCTATCAAGATTTGATAACCAAGCATCGTAACTGCCAAAATCATTGCTAATTTAATAAAGAACCGAAATTTTTGCTGAATTTTAACAAATATGGTGTCGTTATACTTGCCGTTGCTTTGAAGTTTTTGACCTTTTTTAATAGAAATTTCTTTTAAAGATCCATCAATTAAAGATTTGCATTTTCCATTAAATACGACATCAGATTTGTTTGCGCAAATATCGCGTCCTGCAATTTGAAAAAAATTATTCTCAAGAGATTCTTTAAGGCATTGAACAATTGGCGCTGAAAAGTTTCTGGATTTCAATGGAATGGGCGATTTTATGTTTTCGAGTTTATGTATAAATTGTGAATCACCCTTTCTATTGACGCAGGCTTCAGCAAAGAAGCTGTCTGATATTGAGGTTTTTGGAATATCTGAGGTTGGGGGTTTTTTTATGCAGTGACGACGAATTTGACAAAAATTTGAAGTGGTTGATGTCAAATAATGTTTGTCAACTTCTTCGGTTCCACCACCAACTAGGTGATTATATGGGCAAACACTATAAGTTTTGGCACATAGATATCTGGGGTCGGTGAATGATTCATATATTTGATATGTTACTAATGTATCAATTTCGGTGGCTTCAAAAGAACATCTTGGACCGCTTGCAGAACAAAACTTATAATGATCTCTTTTGGGTTGTTCAAGACAAATAGTATCGCGAGCTCTTTTTTTGCAACATTTATAAGCTTCAAAACCTTCTTTGTCACTAGTTCCTTTCTCAAGAAATCTCGAGCACGCAAATTGTGGCTCTTCAGGGGCGCCCCGAAAATAATATTTTTGTTTACCTCCTGTATATCCTAAAATTTTACTCCAATCTTCTCCAGTTGGATTATCGCAGGCTCCATCACCGTTATCTGTATATTCAATTCCATGAAATAAATATTCTCGATAAGATTGATCAACGATTTTTTTTTCAGTTTCGCTTTCTTGCTTGTTACATTGTGTTTCAGCTGAGAAATGTTTATTTTTTAAACTTAATAATCTTTCAGAAGGTCGATTGATAGATCTTATATCACTGAAATTGAAATCGGGTTTTTTGTCTGTGCCACCATAATAATATCGCAAACATTTGAAATAGTTGTTGTCATCTTTTGACCATATTGGTTTTGAAGAATCACCTATATTGCTCCATATTTTTGTTCCATCGCCACATATTCTGGTTTCACTAAAAGCCCTTTTGGAAACCTCAAATATTCCTCCCAATATTGCGATTGCTGAGGCATAGGCAATTCCGCATACTGCCGCAGCTGTGCAACAAGTTGCTGAATCGGCAACACTAAGGATATTTGCGCATCTAGCTGTGTATAGTCCAATTTTGCTAATCATGATAGGGTCAATTACAGTTGTTATCATTGCCGCAGATGCTGATGCAGAGCTTACGGCAACGGTTCCAGTAGTTTGTGCAATATCTTTGGCTGTGTTCATGATTTGCGACATTCTTGAAGATTCAACTGCCGGCTTGAGTGCGCTATCAATTAAACTTTTGAAATTTTGAGCTGGAGTTGGGGCGGAAAAGCACATAGAATCACATGCCAAAAAACTAATTCCCAGAGCAACTCCTGTGGTAACAGCGTAGCTTATACAATGAGCGTTACTCGATTCCCAATTAACATCTCTTCCAAAGGGATTGAAATACATATCTCCAACTTCGCAAGATTGCTTAGTAGTATCATAATTTGATGAATAACATTTTTCTTTTTCGACCGAAGATTGATCTTTATTGCAAATACCGTCTACAAAACAATCTTCTTCTTCTTTTGGTTCTGAACATTTTTTACCACTGTTGCCAGTAACTCTAATTCCTTCATAGGCTGAAGCTAATGAGATTGGTTGGCAAAAAATAATTAAAACAGAAATTAGTGAGCAAGTTATGATTTTTTTAATAAAAATGTTTTTTAGATTTAACCTTTTAAACATTGAATTTATTAATGATTTGGTGAAGTTGGGGATTTTTGGTTTTTAACGAGGTGCGATTTACGATTAGATGTGAACTTACATCAAGAATTTTGAGGTTTTCAATCATTTGATTTTCCGCTAGGGTTTTGCCGGAGCTAACTAAATCAACAATATAATCACATAATTTTAATTTTGTGGCTATTTCAATTGCTCCATTAAGTTTAATGAGTTCGACTTGGATTCCTAAATTATTAAAATATTTCTGGGTTATATTGGGATATTTGGTGGCAACCCTAATTTGTTTATTAGAATTTATATTAAAATTTATGTTTTTGAGGTGAGCAAGAGATAGTCGGCATTTTCCAATTCCAAGATCAAGAATAGAATAAAACTCGGGAGATAAAAATTCTTCAATAACATCTTTACCACAAACTCCGATATCGGCACCTTGAAATTTAACAATATTGGCTACATCAACACTTCTAACCTTTACAACCTCAAGGTTTTGAAAGTTGGTTGAAAATATTAATTTTCGAGAATTTTCATCAAAAAAATCTTCTTCAACATCAATATTTATTTTTTTTAGAAATGGCCTAAGTTCGGTAAGAATTCTTCCTTTTGGGAGGGCTAATATAATTTTTTGCATTGAAAAAGAAGTTCTAATTAAAAATTTTTATAGTAACGAATCAGAATTGATAAAGCTTTATTATTAGTGTTTTGATCAGCATTTTTTTCAGTTCTATGATGGTATCCTAATTGAGTTGTTAACTTATCAAAATATTTATTTTTAGTAAACTCATAACCAATATTAATTTCTGAAATATTTCTTCGAGAACTATTTAGAGAAATATTTTTGTTTTTGTTTCTTGAGTTGCCAATCATTAAAGAATATTTGTTGGAATATTTTAAAATAAAATTAGTAGTTAGATAATTGTTTAAAACTCTAGTGTCGCCATCGGGATTTTTAATGTCGGCATGTTCTAAAATTGCTTCGCCAGAAAAATCATGGCTTATTGGAAATTCATAATTCATCCCAAAAACAATTCCTTGTTGTTTTTTGATAATATTTGATGGCAAAGAAGATGCTCTTTTGTTGACGGCTAGTTTTGAATAACCGATGTGATATCTTAGTTTTTCTTTTTCGCTAAAATCAAAGCTTATATCAGTTGCTAAGGCATAAGAAGCTAGGCTTCTGGTGTCACCAGCTAAGGCTTGAGATTTTGAAGCTGATTGCCTTCTATGAAATAAACTATTGTCAAAATTTTTTCTATCATTGGTAAAAAAACTTAGAGAAAAATTATAAAGACCGGATTTTTTAATATTGCCATATTTGGTTATGGCGGTAATTCCAAGTTTTTCGGTTAAAGCATAATTTTGGGGAATATTATGAACTGCTATTGCCTTATTCCAGCGCCATGCAGTTCCAAAGTTTGCAGTGAATTTACCAACGATTAAGGAGCTATTATTTTTGGAATATTTAAGGCTTAATTCTGAAATGCCTATGCCCATATTTTCAAAAATTCTCGAGCCACCTCCATTTGAACTTTGTTGGCGTTTGGCAATATCAAAATCATTATCGAATCTTGAAAGTCTAAAAAGACCATAAAATTCAAAATCTTTTTTTAATTGAATACTTGTAAAATAACGTACAACGCCATTTGTATCGAAAAATTTATTTCGTGAATTACCATAATTATCGGTAAGAGATAAATCGCTAACGATACGATTGGAAATTTTAAAATTTTTTTCTTCAGGAGTTGGTTGTTGAACGCCAGATTTTCTGAGTATAGTTTTATTTTTTTCATCAAAAATATCTTTATTTAAAAAAATCTCATCTTCTTCGGAATCATATTTTTTGATAACTTTTTTCTCTTCAACTGTATCTTTAATAATACCAAAATCACTGAATTCGTTGCTGATAGGATTATTTTTAGAAGAATTTTCAGATTCATTAATGATGTTTTCGATATTATTTTGATTGTTTTTGTAGAGACTTTCATAGTCAAAATTATCAGAGTCTTCATCATCGTCATTTAGATCATCATCTGGAGTTTTGACTAGATTCGCTGGTAAAGATTTGGGAACTGTTTTTTGTGCGATCTTTCTGGATTTTAGATTAGTTTTATTTTTAACAACTTTAGATTTGAAATTTTTTTTTAACTCAGATTTTTTTTGTAAATCTATAGAAAAATCTTGTTTAGCAAAGGATTGTGAATTAGGAGTAAAAATTAGAAAAATGAGAAATAAAAATTTGTTAATACTGATTAGATTTCTCATTAATTTGTATTGGGGTGGATGAGTTTTATAGATCAAAAAAAGTCGAAGGATTTATACTTTTTGCAATTTTGAAATGTTTTTTTTAAAAGTAAACTTCAATTACATTTAATTATTTTATCATGTTTTTTTCAATATCTACAGCTCTTTGTTTTTCAATTGGATTCTTTTTTGAAAGTATTTTTGGTTTTGGCGGTGGTTTGATTGCATATTCAATTCTTGGATTTTTAGTTGATGTTAAAAATATGGTCTTGGCGGGCTTATATATTGGAACTATGTCTTCATTATACATAGCAATTTCTAGTCACGATCATTTCGATAAAAAAATTTTCATAAAATTACTTCCAATTTCATTGATGGGTTCAATAGCTGGGGTTTATATTTTTCAATGTTTTTCAGCGCAAATTTTATCAGTTTTTTTTGGTTTCATTTTGTTGATACTTTCAATTCGGCTAATTTTTTTTGATAAATATAAAATTCCAAAAATTATCAAAAATAAATTTCTATTTTTTGGAGCTATTTCGCAGGGCGCTTTCGGAATTGGAGGTCCATTTATTGTGAGCGTTATTAATGATGATTTTAAATCCAAATCTGCGTTGCGAGCTACAATGGCTGTCTATTTCGTGTTTTGTAATATCCTTAGGATTATTCAAATGTCTTTTTCAAAAATATTAAAAATTGATTTTTTTATGGGTATTTTATGGACTATTATTCCAGTTTTTATTGCTATATTTTTTGGTCACAAGATTCATTTAAAAATAAGCAATAAAGCTTTTAAAAACGGTCTTGCAATTATTACCCTTATGGCTTCAATTAATTTTATTTTTAAAGCTTTTTATCAATAAATTTGAATATTTATTATTTGTTGACTAAGTTTAAGTGCGATTTTATCATAAGTCTTCATGAAAAAATTCAGAAACATCTTCACATTATTTATTTTTATCCATTTTTTAGCGCTTTTTTCATTCTTCAGCATATCAAGTGCCAATAAAGCCTATCAAATTTTGGGTGTAGAAATTGAATCCGAGCTAGAATCTGAAGTTGAGTGCGAGGCTGAAATAAAATCTAAATCCAAAAATCATCAACTAAAAGAGTCAAATCTTAGCTATTTTTTTAATAAAATTAAATTTTTTAAATTTAATTTGGTTTTAAATTCTGAGTTGCACTCAAACTACATTCTTGAAGTCCCAACCACCCCTCCCAATAATTGCTAGTTTTTTTATTTTTATTTTAGCAATTATTAATTCAAATTTATGAAAAACTTTTTAATTAACTTTAGACATGATTTACCAGCCAGCATCGTAGTATTTTTTGTGGCTTTACCACTGTGTTTGGGCATAGCTCTGGCTTCTGGCGCACCTTTGTTTTCCGGAATTATTGCTGGTGTTGTTGGTGGAGTTATGGTGGGAATTTTAAGTGGTTCACCGCTTGGAGTCAGCGGACCAGCCGCAGGATTGGCAGTTATTGTATATGGATATATAACCACCTTGGGTTCTTATGAGAGCTTTCTTGTGGTCGTTTGTATTGCCGGAATTTTCCAAATAATTGCGGGTTATTGTCGATTTGGTTCGGTAGCTTACTATTTTCCTTCTTCGGTTATAAAGGGAATGCTATTTGGAATTGGGTTGATGATTATCATCAAACAAATTCCTCATGCGGTTGGTTATGATAGTTCAATCTCAACAGATTTTGAAGAATTTATCGATCAAAGTGCCTTGATAATTTTGCAAAATACTTTCAGCAATATTACTCCAATTGCTATAATCATTTCGGCAATTTCTTTAACATTATTGATAATTTGGGATAATTATTTGAACAAAAAATCAAAAATCTTCAATTTTATTCAAGGTCCTTTGGTGGTTGTCATACTTGGGGTTGTTGCCAGTAATTTCGTTGATTTGGCGGATCATCAAATTGTTCAAATTCCGGTTGCTAATAATGTTTCTGAATTTATTGGGAATTTTATGTTTCCTAACTTTGAAGAACTTAGAAACCCTCAAATATATTTAATGGCATTGATTTTGGCTATTGTGGCAAGCATTGAAACTTTGCTTTGCGTTGAGGCTACTGACAAACTCGATAATCTCAAAAGAATTACTCCTGCTAATCGCGAATTGAAAGCGCAGGGTTTTGGTAATTTAATATCGGGCTTGATTGGCGGACTTCCACTTACACAAGTCATTGTTAGAAGTAGTGCCAATATTTCGTTCGGTGCAAAAAGCAAAAACTCGGCCATTTTTCATGGAATTTTATTATTAATTTGCGCGGTTTTAATCCCCAATATTTTAAATATGATTCCTTATGCAAGCTTGGCCTGCATCTGTCTCGTTGTTGGTTTCAAACTCTCTCATCCCAAGTTATTAATTAAAATTTTTAAACAAGGTCATGAGCAATTTATTCCATTTTTAGCAACAATTATAGGCATGTTGGCCTTTGATTTGCTCAAGGGGGTTATCATTGGAATGGTGGTGGCGATTGTATTTATTTTGATCAATAATTTTCGAAATGCTTTTGAAAATGTGGTCGATAAGCATCAAAAAAACTCTCACACTATTACTCTTGCTCAAGAGGTTTCATTTTTAAATAAGGGTAAAATTTTGCAATTACTGAAATCTATTCCTGATGACTCTGAGGTCTTAATCGATGGTACTCAATCTAAAGTAATTGATTTTGATGTTTATGAAATTCTCAGAGATTTTCAGGTTAACGCCAAGTCAAAAAACATCAAACTTACACTCAAAGGTATAACAATTAATAAAATATAATTTATGGTCACTTTAACAAAAGAAATGCGCGACTGTCTTAGTCCAAATCAAGCTCTCGATCTTCTTAAAGAAGGAAATCGCCGCTTTGTAACTAACTTAAAGGTTAATCGCAACCTCTTACAACAAGTCAATGATACGTCAGATGGACAATATCCTTTTGCTTTTATCTTGAGTTGCATTGATTCAAGAACATCGGCAGAATTAATTTTTGATCAAGGTTTAGGAGATATTTTTTCATGTCGTATCGCCGGTAATATTTTGAATAATGATATTCTAGGAAGTATGGAGTTTGCTTGTAAAGTCTCTGGTGCCAAGGTTGTATTGGTTTTGGGTCATAGTGAGTGTGGAGCTATCAAGGGTGCTTGTTCACACGTAAAAATGGGTCACTTGACGAATCTTTTAAAAAAAATCCGAGTAGTTGTTAAAAGGTTGCAAAAAAAATATGATTATGATCCAGAATCAAATAATTTTTTAGATTTAGTTACTCAAGAAAATGTTAAGAATGTGTTAAAACAAATTCCTAAAGAAAGTGAAATTATTAGAGATTTGATTAAAAATAAAAAAATTATTTTAGTGGGCGCGATATATGATGTATCAAGCGGTAAGGTTGATTTTTATCAAACTAAAAAAAATAAACACTAGAAGTTTTTAAATTATCAAATTGATGTTTTTTGGTTTGGTTTTATCTTAATAACAGCCTGAATTATTTAGTTGTTTTTGAATTTTTTGTTAATAAATTTTGTTAAAATTTATTAATCATTTAATCAAAATTTACATTTATTTTGATTACACAGGTTGCAAATTTTTATCTCAAGCACCAATTACCTTACTTTCACAGATAATTCTAAGCATGAAATTGCATCATTATTTTTTAATAACTTTGCTGGTTTTTTCTTCTTGTTCTGGCTTGAGTTATCAACAAATTTTATCTTCAAGAGAGCAAATATTAAAAACCAAGGGTGGCTTTGATTCATATCTTGCCCTTGAGTATCTAGGTTTTTCAAAAAGATTACAAACCGTCAATGATTTAAAAACTTCAGAATATTTTGCAAAAAAAGGTATTGAAATTGCCAATGGAAAGCCATTTGTTCCCGAAAATCCACTCAACTGGAAAGCTGATAATTCTCGAATTGAAGAATTGGTTTTTATGCAAAAAAAACTCGAAATTCTCTTGGGTAATAAAAGCCTGATATTTCAAATGCCTATCCAAATGGCTCACCTGTCATATCTTTATGATTGTTGGGCTTCTAAGGAATCAAAAGCAATTTTTATGGCCGATGAATTATCTCATTGTAGAGTTAGCTTTACAAAACTAATTGATGAGATTGATTTTTATCTTGAAGAAATCACAAAAGATAAATCACCATCAGTCAAAATCACTGTCCCCGAATTTACCAGATTTGAAATTCTATTTGATACTGATAGCTATATTTTAAGCGATAAAGCGACCAAAAGTATGGTCGAAGTGATTGATTTTTTGCAAGAGCAAAGAGGGCAATTTAGAATTCTTATAACTGCCAATCCAGATAATAATCTCAATATTTCTCGTAACCAAACCTTAATTAAAAATAGATTAGCGGTAGTCAAAAATTATTTAATTAAAAACGATATTATTCAAAATATAATTGATGAGAGGATTGAAACCGAAGATTTTCCCGATATTATAATTAATGACGAAATAACCAATCACCTTAATCGTGCAGTTGGAATTTATGTAATCAAGGGTGATGCTGATTTTAAGCCATATCCACTTCCATTGTTACAAAATATTTTATATAAAGATCAAGTTGAAAAAGCTCGTCAAGAGCGCGGATTGAAAAATTAAATTATGGAAATTAATTCACTAAAATATCGCAAAATTGTTATCAAAATAGGCTCCTCGTTGATTGTTGAAGGTGAAAAAGTGCGCTTATCTTGGATTGAAAATATTGTCTCAAATATTCATCAAATTATCAAAAAAAATGATTGTCAAATTGTCTTGGTGTCGTCTGGTGCTGTTGCTCTTGGTAGAATAGCTCTTGGCTATAATGGTCAAAAATTATCAATTCAAGAAAAGCAAGTTTGTGCGGGTGTTGGGCAGATTGAACTCATGACAATCTACAAAGATTTTTTTAGAACATTTAATATAAAAGTTGCACAAATTTTATTGACAGCAACAGACTGTAACTCGCGCAAAAGTTATCTTAATTCAAAAAATACCATTGAAAAACTTCTCGATAATCAAATTATCCCAATCATTAACGAAAATGATTCTGTGGCTGTTGATGAAATTAAAATTGGTGATAACGATAGATTGTCGGCCCGAGTTGCCCAAATGATTGGGGCTGATTTAATGATTTTATTTTCAGATATTGATGGCCTTTATGATAAAAATCCTAAAGAATTTAAAAACGCAAATTTGATTCAACAAGTCGATAAAATTACTAAAGAAATTGAGCAAATGGCGCGAGGTTCTAATTCTTTGGTTGGAACGGGTGGCATGATTACCAAAATTATGGCATCGAAAATGGCAATGTCAGCCCGTTGCTCAACAATAATTACCAGCGGTATTGAAAAAGATGCGCTTAAAAAGCTTATCGGTGGCAACAAAAAATATACAATTTTTAAAAGTTCAGATTTAACCAAAAAATCTAAACACAAAACTAAGGCTAAACTTGATTGGCTATCTGGTTTTGTTAATGCAAAAGGCTCAATTATAATTAATGAAAATGCTGTCAAAGCCTTAAAAACAAAGAAAGCCAGCTTGTTAGCAATTGGGGCAATTGCGATTGAAGGAGTTTTTTTTAGAGGAGAGGCGGTATTTATTAAAGATGAAAACAACAATCATATTGCAAGCGGTATAGTTAACTATAATAGCAACGATGCTAAAAAAATTTTACAAAAAAAATCTAAAGAAATTGTTAAAATTATGGGTCCCAAAGCTAAGCCAGAGCTAATCCATATTGATAATATTGTAATTATAAATTCTTAATTTTAGTGAGTAGGGTGGTATTTTTTATTCGTAACTGGGCGGGCGCAATTCCACAAAAATTTTTAACTTCAAAATCATTTTTTAGATAAAAATCAAAAATTTTTTTATAATTCTGGCGTTCTGAATCATCTAGGATTACCTTTCCATTTTCAGATAAAGCGCTGATAGAGTTGATTGCGCAATCATATCTTTTAATTGAATCAATTATTAAATAATCAAAAAAAACTTGGTTTTTTTGACTATAATCATAAGCAAATTTTGGATAATTAGCGTCTATTATGCCGTCCTTCATTAGATAAATTTCTGAATTTTTGAAACGCATAAAGATGGATTTTGTTCGGTTTGCAATAAATAATTGTAAATTATTTTAAACCAAATTTCGTTAGTTTCGATGCTTACAACTTTTTTTACTCTAGAGTGATAAAAAATTGTTGATGAGCCACTTCCAAATTCAAAAATTACGTCATTTTTAGTTAGATTTTTTGATAAGAAATTGATTGCTTGATAGCAATACCAAGGTATCGGATTATTGGCTTCATCCACTGAAATTCCTTCACGCAAAGAGTTGATCCAACTCAATTTATTTTCATAAAATTGTTGCTTGATATTTGATTGATTGTTCATTAAAGAGTTGTGATTTTTATGGTGAGAAGGGTTTTAATTTTGTAAATCTATTTTCCAAAAACGATCGTACATCTTTTGCTATAAAAAAAATAATTTTTACTATATTTGTCTATAGCGTAAATACGGGTGATATTAGCAATCTTAATAGCTGATATTACTGATTGGTCGCCGAAAAGTTTAATTGCTGTTTCACCAACATATGGGATTGAGAACCCTCCAAATAAATTATGACTACATGCTTCGCCTCTTTTGATTTCGGCTAGAGAAGTGACGTTGATTTTTTCAATAGAATTGAGGTCTGTGTCATATTTTAAACAAGAGGTTGTCAACAAGATAATTGTCAAAATAAAATTTTTTCGTGACAACAATTTCATGGCTATTTGTTTTTTATGTTGAATTTGTTTGATTCATCAATATAGCATTTATCAGTGGATTTATAAAACTTATTTAAATTTACTATCGAGTTCTTGTTGTTGATATGCATCATAAAAACAGTTGTTATTTTACTTCCATTAACCTGACTATTTTCAATGCTATAAACTGGCATTATCCATTTCCTATTTAGATTAAATTGCATATTGCTGGCTTCTCTCATATCGAGTCTTGAGGGCTCTTTTATATTGTCAGCAATAAGTGAAAATTTAATATTTTTTGCAAACTTTAGATTGCCGAAAATCGATTTCGAATTGCTTGCATTAATTATTATTTCGCTATCTATGAGGTCTGGTCTGTATATTTTATGGGTCTTAAAAAATTTTAAAATTTCTGGTGGCATGACTGTGATTGAGTCTTCATTGATGTTTATTATGCTAAAAAATCCTTGCGAATATTTTGATGTATATAAGTAGGGCGTAAGAGTAAAATCCGATTCGTTGGAAAATATGATGTTAGTAAGATCGACCTCCTTATAATTTCTGAGATCGATCACAATAAATTTTGAGTTTTTGGGAGAGTTTTTGATGGCTTCAACAATTTTTGAAACTGAGCTTTCTTCATCTAGTCTGGTGACGGAGGGAAGGTTTATTTTTTCGCGTCTTTTAATTTCTTTGCTATCTAAAATATTGAATAAGTTTTTACGAATCGTGATTTCTTGAACTGATAAGTGGCAATCAATATTACTTGTAACGTCATTAATCTCTATATTTTTAATAGAGCATGATTGAATTGATAATATAATGATGGGTAAAATTAGAATTTTAGTTATTTTCATCGAGTTTTTTTTTTGGAGTAAATTCAAAAAAAATCAAAAATTATTCAATCAAATTGATTGCAATAAATTACGGCAATAAAAAGGAGTGATTTTAAACAAAAATTGTTCAAAATCACTCCTTTGAGCTATTCAGCTAGTTCAATAAAATCAACAGATTCTTTACCTTTTCTAACTGTTAGAGTGTAATTTACTTTTTGACCTTCAATAAGTGTTTTTATGCCAGCGTTTTCGATTGCACTAATGTGAACAAAAACATCTTTATCTGAGCCATCCGGCTTGATAAAGCCATAGCCTTTTGTAGTGTTAAACCATTTTACTTTTCCAGAAAACTTTTCCATGATATTTATTAATTATTAAAAATTTAATAGAGTAACGAATAATTTGTTACTCTTTCGATAGAACAACGTAAAGCTATAATTTCAAAAAGAAATATATATTATTCAAAATTTTTCAAATTTTCTAAAAAAATGCTAAAATGAAAAATAATTAAAAAAAATTTTAGACTAATTTTAAAGTTTTCTAAAACTAATCATGACCAAAATCGATTATAAAAATTTAATTAATCATTACGCTCAAGAAGTAAAAAAACTTAAAAATAATGATTTGCTTCGAGTTATTGAAAATATTGATTCTTCAAATAATTTTTTAGTTAATAAAAAATCTAAAAATATTTCTCAGCAAAAATTAATTTCTTTTGCCTGCAATGATTATCTTTCTTTATCTAATCATCCAACATTAAAAAAATCGGCCATAAAAGCCGTTGAAAAATATGGAGTTGGTGCGCGCGGTTCACGTTTTATTACTGGAAATAGTTCTTTATATCCTGAACTCGAAAGTCAAATTGCTAAATTTTATAATTGCGATGATTCGCTAGTTTTTTCTTCTGGATATGCTTGTGCAATTGGAGTTATTAGTTCCATAGTTAGTGGTGATGATTTAATTGTGGCAGATAAATTGATTCACTCTTGCTTAATTGATGGGGCAAAGCTTAGTGGTGCAAAACTAATACGTTTTAAGCATAACGATATCGATCACTGTCAAAAAATTTTAGCTGAGAATCGACATAATTTTCAAAAGTGCCTGATCATTACCGAGACTGTATTTTCAATGGATGGTGATGTCGGCAAGATTAAGAAATTGTTATCTTTGGCAACAAATTTCAATGCAATTTTGTTGTCCGATGACGCTCACGGTTTGGGAGAAAATATTATTTCGCATCCAATTCATCTCCAAATGGGTACGTTATCTAAGGCTTTGGGTGGTTTGGGTGGATTTGTGGCGGGTAATAAAATATTGTTAGAATATATTCGACAATTTGCGAGGTCTTTAAAATATTCCACCGCACTTCCGCCAGCAATTTTAGCTTCTTCAATTGAAGCGTTAAAATTGATGAAAAAAACAAATTTAGCACAAAAATCGTTAAAAAATGCTCAATATTTTTGCAAAATGATGGACATGCCAATTTGTCAATCGTCAATTGTTGTTATAATAATTGGCAATAATAAAAGGGTGCTTGAAATTGCCGAAATAGCTCGCAAAAAAGGTTTTTTAATAGCTCCAATTCGTTATCCAACCGTTCCAAAAAATCAATCACGATTAAGATTAACATTCAGCTCAGCCCATAAAAAAGCCTATATAAAAAAACTGGCGGGAATTTTAAAAGAAATTATCTAATTTTTTTGTAAGCGTAAATAATCGAGGCGACAAAAATTGAGAAAATCAAAATAACGAGCGAAATTTCTTTAATATTTTTAATAATTAAATCTTGGTTTTCACCAATAAAATAGCCGGTAAAAGACAAAATAGAAGTCCAAATTGTAGCACCAAGGGATGTATAAAAAAGAAATAATTTGAAATCCATTTTAGCCAATCCAGCAGGCAACGAAATAAAATGTCTGAATCCCGGTAAAAGTCTTCCAATAAAGACCGAAGCACTTCCGTATTTTTTGAAAAAAACTTCAATTTTGACGATGGTATGAGCTTTAATAAAAAAATATTTGCCGATTTTTAAAATAATTTTGCGACCCAAGGTGAGGGCTAAATAATAACTAAAAACCGCTCCCAAAATATTACCTAAAGTTCCAACAATTGTGGCGATATAAATATTCATAATGCCTTTGGCGCTTGCTATTCCAGCTGGAATCATCACCAGTTCACTTGGGATTGGAACGATGGTGCTTTCTAAAAACATACCAATAAAGATTCCCAGATAACCGATTTCGTTAATCATATTTACAAAAATATTAACAAAATCGTGAAGTATTTGATGCATAATTTATAAAAACTGGTTAATGAAATTAGATATGTCGAGTGAATTTTGTCTTTCAACCCTTTTGGTTTCAATTATTGAGCGAATTTTAAGATAAGAATTATTGAGATCATCATTTATGATTAAATAGTCATATTCGCTAAAATGACTAATTTCATTGCGGGCTTTCCGCATGCGCTCCATGACTATTTCTTCAGGGTCTTGGGCTCGCGCTCTGAGTCTTCGTTCTAGTTCTTGAATGGAAGGGGGTAGAATAAAAATTGAGACAATTTGTTCAGAAGAATATTTTTCCTTTATTTGTCTGGCGCCTTGCCAATCAATATCAAATAAGACGCAATGACCATTCTTAAGTGAATCATCAACCATTTTTTTGGGAGTTCCGTAAAGATTTTCAAAAACTTCAGCACTTTCGAGAAATTCTTGTTTTTCTTGCATTTGGATGAATTTTTCGCGACTAACGAAAAAATAGTGTTGACCAGGGATTTCTTGTGGGCGTTTTTTACGAGTTGTGGCAGAAATCGATAATCGAATCAATGGATCGTTGTTCACAATCATCTTGCATAGAGTAGATTTTCCAGCTCCGGATGGCGAAGAAATTATAATCAAGAATGGTTGATGATTGATAAACATGAAAAATATTACTCACCTTCTTTGACAATTGAAATATCTGGTGCGTCTGGTGCTTTCATGCCAACAACGTGATAACCTGCGTCAACATGAAGGGTTTCGCCGGTAACGCCATTACCAAGTTCAGAAAGTAAAAAAACTCCAGCTCCACCAACGTCTTGTAGTGATACGTTGCGACGCAAAGGAGCGTTATATTCATTCCATTTAAAAATAAGTCTAAAATCACCAATACCGCTTGCGGCAAGGGTTTTGACTGGTCCGGCAGAAATAGCGTTTACTCGAATATTATCTTTACCCATATCCATCGCCAAATATCTAACGCTAGCTTCAAGAGCTGCTTTGGCAACTCCCATCACATTATAGTGAGGCATAACTTTTTCGGCACCATAATAACTAAGGGTAATTATACTTCCGCCACCAGCGTTGATCATTAGTTTTTCAGCTTCTTTGGCAACTGCCACCAAGGAAAAAGCCGAAATATTCATGGTATTGACAAAATTTTGTGGCGAAGTGTGAAGATATTTACCACGAAGCTCATCTTTATCAGAATAAGCAATCGCATGAACTAAAAAATCAAGTTTGCCCCATTTTTGCTCTAATACTTCGAAGACTTTTTTAACCGATTCAGAATCAGAAACATCGCAAGGTAAAACAATATCTGATCCAATAGATTTAGCTAAGGGTTCAACCCTTTTTTGTAGAGCTTCGCCTTGAAAAGTAAAGGCAAGCTCAGCTCCATATTTATTTGCTTCTTCTGCAATGCCCCATGCAATTGAACGATTATTGGCAACGCCCATAATTAAGCCCTTTTTTCCAGCAAGAATAGTCATGTTTTATAGAGTTTAGTTAATAATAATTAATGATTAATTGTGGTAAAGCCACGGAGTAACTTGGAGGTTTATCTTTTCAAAATCAGCAATTTTTTGCTCTTTTTGTAAAGTTAAACCAATGTCATCAAGGCCCTCAATTAAGCAATGTTTTTTGAAAGAGTCAATTTCAAATTTATAAACTTTTTGGCCTGCACGCACTAGTTGACTATGTAAATCAACGGTTGCTTGGTTGGCGGGAGATTTTGAAAATTCAAGTAATTCGTCGACTTCTGGGTTTTTTAAAACAATCGGTAATATGCCATTTTTAAAGCAATTATTGAAAAAAATATCGGCAAAAGATGGAGCGATTACAACTCGAATTCCGAAATCAAGCAAAGCCCATGGAGCATGTTCACGGCTTGAACCACATCCAAAGTTGTCTCGCGCGACTAAAATTTGGGCATTTTGGAATTCTGGTTTATTAAGGATAAAATCTTGAATAATATTTTCGTTGATATCGAAACGCATTTCATGAAATAAATTTTTACCTAAACCAGTTCTTTTGATGGTTTTAAGAAATTGTTTGGGAATGATCATGTCGGTATCGATGTTTATAAGGGGAATGCCAGCAACAACCGAGTTTATGAGATTAAATTTTTGCATTAGATTGGAGGTTTTTAAAAAAGTAATTCAGAATATTTTTTAATATTTTCTGTCAAAATCTAAAAAAAACAAGATTATTTTTGAAGGCTATTTTGCTTGAAATTTTAGAGCTATCGACGCGGATAAATTCAAATCAAGTTTAATTTGATTTTGTAATTCTTCGAGGGATGAAAATTTTTTCTCGTCACGCAAAAAATCAAGAAATTCAACGGTAATTTTGTGGTTATAAATATTTTGTGAAAAATTTAAAATATGAGTTTCGTAAATTGGTGCTAAAATTGGTTTGAAATTAAGATTTTTGGTTGTTGGACGCATGCCAAAATTTGTAATAGAGTCAAAATATTGGTTGAATTTGTGAATAAAAGTTCGGGTTTTATAAACCCCAAATTTAGGGCGAATTAAGTTACAGCGAGTGTGAAAATTAGCGGTATTAAAACCCAGTTTTTGTGCCAATTTATTGCCCTCTATAACCAAACCATCAACTTGAAAATTGCGACCAAGAATTTTTGGTAAAATTTTAACTTCGCCCAAATGAATATATTTTCGGGCAAGAGAAGATGAGATTGTAATATCTGCGTTAAGATTATTTGATTTTATGGGATTAATTTCGTGAAGTTCAAAATTATATTGCTCAAGAGTTTTAAAATTACCTTCGCGATTTTGGCCAAAAGTGAAGTCGTAACCCACTACCAGAGAATCAACATTGAGTTTATTTATCAATAGCTCTTCAACAAAAAAATTAGCATTAAGCGAAGATAAGTAATTGTTGAACGGAATAATTATTATATAATCAAAATTATGGCCTTTGAGAAATTTAAGTTTTTGCGCTAGATTGGTGATTCGAAAATTATGATTAAAATTTTGATTTTTTTGGTTCAGAAATGAGATTGGGTGAGGTTCAAAACTTAAAATTGCTGATTTAATATTTTTCGATTTAGCAATTTGTTGTGTGTAATTTATAATTTTTTGATGAGCTAAATGAACGCCATCAAAATTACCAATTGTAAGAGCGATTTTCGGTAATTGTTGATTGATTTGATTTAAGTTCCGAATTAAAATCATGATTAAATTTTGTCTTCAAAAGTTTTTTTAAAAAAATTTTAGAATCCCTCAAAACAATTGATAATGCTTAATCAAAAGTCTGTTGCTAATTTCATAAAACCTAAAAATCTTTTTAGCTATTTGATGTTTTGGAAAATTTTTATTTGGTGCAACATTTTTTTGGTGAATTTTGCACAAGCCACAGAGCTTTTGCAACATAAATCTATCAATGGCTATAGCCATGGAATTTCACTTTTTGGCGACTTAAAATATCCACAAAACTTTCAAGCCCTTGATTATGTCAATCAAAATGCTTCAAAGGGTGGTGAAATTCGCTATGGAGTTGAAGGAGGTTTCAATTCGCTTAATAATTTTATTCTAAAAGGTATCCCTGCTCAAGGTTTGTCGTTAATTTACGATAATTTAGCCGAAAGTGTCGATGATGAAATGGGCTCACGATATGGAGTTGTTGCCAACGGAATTAAAATCTCGAATGATCGACTTAAAATGGATTTTATTTTGCGTCGCAATGTGTATTTTCATGATGGAGTTAATGCCACCGCGGACGATGTAATATTTACTTTCAATAAATTGATTTCCGATGGTCATCCTTCTTACAAAATGTCTCTTCGTGATGTCAAAAATGTCGAAAAAATCAACAAATATTCG
>VGDJ01000007.1 GCA_016869775.1 Alphaproteobacteria bacterium | reverse complement strand
TGTGAGGTTTGCATAGTTGCGTGATCAACCTCGATATGATTTTTGTTGATGGCTAAGCCCCAATTTGCAATGGGTCCAAGTTCCATCGCTAATCCAAAGAATGGTAATAGATAGTCGGCCTCAAGCTTTTTAATGTTGTTATTAAAATCTTTAACGACAACTTTATTTAGCATTGAATCAGAGCCTTCAAGAGCCTCAAGTTGATATGGAATGATCATTTCAATTTTACCATTATCGGCGAGCTTTTTAAGTTTATTTGCACTTTCAGGAGCGCAACGAAATTTATCACGGCGATGGACTACAAAAATTTTTTGAGCAATTTCGGCGAGACTAATTGCCCAATCAACCGCTGAATCTCCTCCTCCGGCAATAACGATCTTTTTATCAACAAATTCTTTTTTATTTCGAATCGAATAAAAAATTGATTTTCCTTCAAATGATTCAATATTTTTAAGAGGGGGGCGATTTGGTCCAAACGCTCCACAGCCTGCGGCAATAATTATAGCCTTGCATTGGATTTTAACATTTCTTGAGGTTTCGACAAAAAAACTTCCATCATTATTTTTGGTAATTTTTTGAACTTGTTGATTAAGGTGATAAGTTGGATGAAATGGACTGGCTTGTGCTTCAAGAAGTTCAACTAATTCGCTTGCTAAAACTTTGGGATGAGCGGGAATGTCGTAGATAGGTTTTTCTGGGTAAAGAGCGCTACATTGTCCGCCGATATTTTCTAGGGTGTCTATCACATGGCATTTCATTTTTAACATACCCGCTTCGAAAATGCTAAATAATCCAGATGGACCGGCACCAACTATTACAATGTCGGTTTGATGATTTGTCATTGCTGAAAAAAAACTTTGATTTATAATTAAATAATTTTTAGAATTTTTCAAATGCTATATTTGACATCAATTTTTAGCAAATAAAATTTCTTCATTAATATTTCTCTCGTATAGTATTTAGTTTAATATTTCTGATTATAAAATTCGGTTGATTCTGAATTTTTTTCTCGCAAAGCCTTGCATAAATTTAAATTTTCAATCTTTATGATAAAAACTGCTTCCCTGGGTTTCCCAAGGATTGGAACCAATCGTGAACTCAAAAAAGCTGTCGAAAGTTTTTGGAAAAACTCTTCAAATGAATCTGATCTCAATGCAACTGCGCAAACAATTAGAGCGCATAATTGGCAATTACAAAAAAATTCTGGCATTGATTATATTCCATCAAATGACTTTTCTTTTTACGATCAGGTTCTTGATAATATCGCTTTATTTGGTGCAATTCCTGAGAGATTTGTCAAAAATTTTAAATTTATTTTGGGTCAAAATGTTGACCTAGATTTATTGTTTGCAATGGCAAGAGGGGCTCAAAAAGATAAAATCGACGTTACAGCAATGGAAATGACCAAATGGTTTGATACTAACTATCACTATTTAGTTGCTGAGTTTTCGGCAAATCAAAAATTCAAAATTTCCTCAACTAAAATTTTTGATGAATTTCTCGAAGCTAAAAAACACAATATTCAAACTCGTCCAGTTATTCTTGGGCCAATAACTTTCCTGCTTCTCGGAAAATCTATCGATGGTTCAAACAAGCTCGATCTTCTTGATAATCTTCTCGAGGCTTATCAAGAAATGTTTGCACGCCTCGCCCAAATTGGTGTTGAAGATGTTCAAATTGATGAACCTTTTTTAGTTACTGATCTTGCCAAAGAATCGGTTCTGGCCTACATAAATGGTTATTCAAAGCTCAAAAAATATGCTGGTTCAATTAAATTACACTTAACTACGTATTTTGAAGCGCTCGATGAAAATGCTGATCTCGCTTTCGATCTTCAAACTGATTCGGTTCACATTGATTTAGTTCGCGCTCCACAACAATTTGAAAAAGTTTTGAGTCTAGTTAAAGATAATCAATCGCTATCACTCGGGGTTGTTGATGGCCGTAATATTTGGATTAACAATTTTGAAAACTCAATCGCTATTGTCAAAAAAGCTATTGCTAAATTGGGCGAAAAAAGAGTGATTGTGGCTCCTTCTTGCCAACTTTTACATGTGCCAGTCGATTTATCTAATGAAACTAATCTTGATAACGAAATAAAATCATGGCTTTCTTTTGCTACACAAAAATTACAAGAAATTGTAGTTATTGCTAAGGCTTCTGGGTCAGAATCATCGGCGGTTTCAAAGCAACTCGATGACAACAAAAAAGCTCTCGCAAATCGTCAAGTTTCATTAAAAATTCATGATCAAGAAGTTAAAAAACGCGTAGCGCAAATTGATGAGAATTTATTAAATCGAAATAGTGATTATCAACAGCGCAAAAAAATTCAAAAAACACTTGAGTTACCAATTTTGCCAACCACCACTATCGGTTCTTTTCCGCAAACTAAAGAAGTTCGCAAAGCGCGCGCTGATTTTAAAGCTGGGGCCATTTCGAGTGAAAATTACGAAAAATTCATCAAAGAAGAAACCGCTAAAACCGTCAAGTTTCAAGAAGAAATCGGCCTTGATGTTTTGGTTCATGGTGAGTTTGAGCGCAACGATATGGTCGAATATTTTGGTGAACAACTTAAGGGTTTTTGTTTTACAAAAAATGGTTGGGTTCAAAGCTATGGTTCTCGATGTGTAAAGCCTCCGGTTATATTTGGAGATGTTTCAAGACCTTTGCCAATGACAGTTGAATGGGCAAAATATGCGCAAAGTTTAACTAAAAAAATTATGAAAGGAATGCTCACTGGGCCGATTACCATTTTGCAATGGTCTTTTGTTCGTGATGATCAGCCTCGCAAAAATACCGCTTTGCAAATCGCTTTTGCAATTCGTGATGAAGTTCAAGATCTTGAGAAATCTGGAATTAAAATTATCCAAATTGATGAAGCCGCTCTTCGTGAAGGTTTGCCAATTCGTCAAAAAAATTGGAGCGAATATTTAAAATGGGCGGTGGATGCATTCAGAATTACCGCTTCGGTTGCTCATGATAAAACGCAAATTCATACTCACATGTGCTATTCGGAATTTAATGACATTATTTCGGCAATTGCCCAAATGGATGCTGATGTTATTTCGATTGAGACTTCGCGATCACAAATGGAGCTATTAAATGCCTTCGTTAACTTCAAATATCCTAACGAAATTGGTCCGGGAGTTTATGATATTCATTCACCTCGAGTGCCAGCTAACAATGAAATGGAGCAACTTCTCAACAAAGCTCTAAAAGTCTTAGATCCAGAGCAAATTTGGGTTAATCCTGATTGCGGTTTAAAGACTCGCGATTGGCCAGAAACCAAGCTTGCGCTTCAAGGAATGGTTGAGGTGACTAAAAAAGTTCGCGCCTCTTTGAACTAAAAACTTAGTATTTAAATTATAATGCACCGGAATTTATTTTTAGATTCCGGTGCATTTTTATTGCGCGCAATATTTTGAAAGTGATCAGATTTTTCTTTGATTTTCGAAATTAATTAAATGTAAATCAGTATGATTCAAATTTTCCAAACTGCTACTAGCTTATCTCGCGGGCCTCTGTGAACAAATAATAAATTATTTTCGATAAATAAATTTGTTAATATAAAAATTTCACAAAAAATGTTAAATTTAGATGATCTAAAGCTAAAGAAAATTTTTATATAATTGGGTATTTGCGCGGTTCAAATAATTGATAATGCCACCATTCTTGATTATAAAAATCAAAGCCAGCGTAAGCCATGATTCCGAGCAAAGTGTTGCGGTTGTTTAGTTGATTCGGATTGATTTTGGGAGAGTTATGATGAGCTAAATCTGAAAGTTCATCAAAATCACTTCCCATATCAAGTTCATTATTTTCCATATCGCATAGAGTTAAGTCGACAGCAACGCCTCTGCAATGAGGAACAGAGCCAGTTTCGGGGTTGGAGAAAAATTTTTGTAATTCGGGATTTGAAGCAAAAAAATCATACATAAATTTTTGTACTTTAAGCGGACGATAGGCGTCAAAAATTTTAATTTTTAAATTCATTTTTTGAGCGTAATTAACGGCTTTTTCAAGCTTTATTAAAGCTTCGGGATGCAAAAAATTGTAATTCTTGTCATAAAGTTTTTGTTGGCAAATATTGTTTTTTGAAAAATATCTTAGGTCAAGAATGACGCTGATTTTGTCAGGATTTATTGCTTGAAGAATTGTGGTCATTATCGTTAAAAATTTCTTTCTTTTTATATTGATAAATCTGGCGAAAGTAATTCGTTAAATTCGCCGGCGGGAATTTTGGGATATTTTTTATCAGCAGTCGCGATGGCGCCAACTATTTTAACATTTTGGTAATCAAAAATTTTTAAATTATAGTGCCACCACTCGTTTTCATAGGTTTCAAAACCACTTTTATTCATAATTTTGGCAAGAATTTGGCGGTTTTTAAAAATTTCAGAATCAATTTCAGTGCTGTGATGATAAGATTTTTCATTCATATTATCAAATCCGGTTCCCATATCAATTTCTAAGCCAGTCTTTTTGTCGACTAATGTTAAGTCAATGGCGATTCCTCTGACATGAGTTGCAATGCCTTCGCTGGGGTGAGAAATAAAGCCTTTCTCAACATATTTTGGAAATTTCTGTGCCATAAAAGATTGAACTTCAAATGGTCGATAACAATCCCAAATGCGTAATAAATATTCTTTAGAGTCGGCAATTTTAATGGCTTCTTTAAAGTTTTGATAAGCGTCGTTATGAAGATAAAGAAAAGGGTGAGAATAAAGTTGTTGATTACAAAAATTATTTTTTAAAGAGTATGGCACATAGTCAATCAAGGCTCCATCTTTGGAATGAAGTTTTTTTAAGTTATGTTTTTGTAGAAATTTTTGCTCAATGATTAAAAACTCTTCCGAATTAAAATAATTTTTATTCATTTTTAAAGAACTTGATAATTAGGGTTTCAAGATAACCAAAGTCACTATGACGATCATTAACAAAGTTGGAACTTCGTTGATAATGCGATAAAATTTTTCACTTCGAGTATTTTTGCCACTTGCAAAGTTTTTACGCCATTTTGATAAAGCGCCATGAAATCCTGCTAAAATCAAAACTAAAAAAATTTTGAGATGGAGCCAGTAAGAACCTTGAAGTCCAATTTGAATAGCCATATAAAAGCCTAATAAAAAAGTTGCTATCATAGCGGGGTTCATAATAAATCTTAGAAGTTTTCGCTCCATTTCTTGAAAAATTTTATCAGCTTCTGAACCAATCGCAACCTTGCAATGATAAACATAAATTCGTGGAAGATAAAGCAGACCAGCCATCCAAGAAATTACGCCAATAATATGTAATATTTTTATGATGTCGTATATTTCAATGTCACTCATAAGATTAATTTGATTGATTATTTAACTTATTTAATAAAGAAAATGCTGTAAATTCTCTCTAAAACCGCCCCAATAAATTCTTGATTAATTTTGCTTTCAAAATATACTTTTGCAAGATTGAGTTTAACAAATTATCCCAGCAATTAAAAATAATTTTTTTAATCTTGATAATTCTAGCTTACAATTAATTTCAAAAAATCTTTGACAAAATCATGAAACTTCTAGCTTGCAATAGTAACAAATCTTTGTCGCAAAAAATTGCCCAATATCTCGGCATCGAGATAGTTAATGCTGATGTTAAGCGTTTTGCTGATCATGAGATTTTTGTTGAAGTCAAAGAAAATGTCCGCGGTGAAGATATTTTTGTAATTCAATCCACTTCTTATCCGGCCAATGATCACATAATGGAATTATTGATTTCAATTGATGCATTGCGAAGAGCTTCGGCAAAAAGAATAACCGCAGTTATACCTTATTTTGGATATGCACGACAAGATCGCAAAGTTGCTCCAAGAACACCAATTTCGGCAAAATTAGTTGCTAATCTGATAACATCAGCTGGAGCTGACAGAGTTCTTACGCTTGATCTTCATGCTGGACAAATTCAGGGTTT
Source organism: Alphaproteobacteria bacterium (assembly GCA_016869775.1). Taxonomy (GTDB): domain Bacteria; phylum Pseudomonadota; class Alphaproteobacteria; order Rickettsiales; family UBA1997; genus CAILUF01. The sequence continues at coordinate 12,303 of VGDJ01000007.1, read as the reverse complement.
TTTTGATATCCCTGTCGACAATCTTTACGCCTCTCCGGTTTTTGTGCGCCACATAAAGGAAAATTTTAATACCGAAAATTTAGTAATAGTTTCACCAGATGTTGGTGGTTTGGTTAGAGCAAGAGCTGTTGCCAACAAAATTAATGCTGAATTAGCAATCGTCGATAAACGTCGACCCGTTGTTGGAGTGAGTGAGGTCATGAACATTATTGGTGAAGTTGAGGGGAGAAATTGCATAATTGTTGACGATATGGTTGATTCTGGCGGAACCCTCTGTAATGCCGGAGATGCCCTAATTCAAAAAGGCGCAAGCTCAGTTTCAGCTTATATTACTCATGGCGTTTTATCGGGAAAAGCCGGTAATAAAATTGCTAACTCGCAACTCAAAAATTTAGTGATAACTAATTCAATTGAGCCTTCAATTGAGACCTTATCAACTAAAAACATCAAAATTATCGATATTTCTTCGTTACTTGGGGAAGCGATAAAAAACATCACTCTTGAGAAATCTGTTTCAACTTTGTTTGACTAAAATATGAAAAGTCGCATCAAAAATTTTCTTAAAAATAACAAAAAATGCGCCGTTGATATGGCGACATATTTGTCATTTGCGATTGTTGTCACCTTGTTTGCAACGATTATTGCCGATCTGACTTATCAACCAAAATTATTAAAAAAACGCGGATATGAAATAGAAATTTCCGCCGATGGAAAACCCGTAATTAAAAAAGAAGAAAAGCCAGTTATTCTCGAGGAACTTATGAAAATCGCTGATGTCGAAAAAGGTGCTAAAATTTTCAAAAAATGCGCCTCTTGTCATAATGTTGGAAAAGGCGAGGGCTCAAAAGTTGGCCCCGCCCTTTATGGGGTCGTCGGAAGAGCCAAAGGTTCTTATGCCGGATTTTCTTATTCCGATGGCTTGAAGGCTATGGGTGGAATATGGGATCGTGAATCAATCAATCAATTTATCACTAAGCCCAAAGACTACATTTCTGGAACCAAAATGGCCTTTGCTGGACTTAAAAAGCCTCAAGATAGAGCAAATGTAATTTTATATCTTGAGCAACAATCAAAATAACTAATAAATTTTTGTTTAAATTTGTTATTATTTTAGTTTTTCCTCACTAGTTTTAGCTTAATTATCAACCTTTAAAATTTAGATTTATGGAAAATATTTTTGAAATAATTTTGGTTGTTGCGTTTGGCGCTATATTTGGTTCATATGCAACACTTTTCGCTTATCGACTCCCTCGCGATGAATCTTGTTTTGGTAGATATTTTGGTAAAAAATCTCGTTGTCCCAATTGCGGTTTTACGCTTATGACTCGTGATTTGATCCCACTTCTAAACTGGATCGTTACCTGTGGAAAGTGTCGCTCTTGTAAAACTAAAATTCCTAGAGTTCATTTGTTTGTTGAGCTTACAACCACAATCTTGTTTTTATTTTGTTATGCGCATTTTGGTATTACAGAAATTTTTATCATCAATTGCTTAATTGCAACCGCCATGGTGATTATTATGGCCTGCGACATTACTCATAAAAAATTTACTGACCAAGCCTTAATTTTTTTATTATTTTTTGTGACAATTAATCGAGTTTTGTTTGAGCAAACGCTTGTAAATATTATATATTCGCTTTTGATAGGTGTGGTTGTTTCGGTTATTTTTTATAAACTTATTTACAACAAACTTAACTATTTTTTTGTAAATTCAACGCAAGTTTTTGATTATATAAAATTTATTTTAATTGCCTCGATAGCCTTAGATTATCAATCGTTCTTGTTTTATTTTTTTGAGGTAATGTTTATTTTGTCACTGCTCACAATTTTCAAAATCATCGGCAAGAAAAATGTTATATCGATTGGATATGTATTTGTTTTTCCGTTATTGTGGATGTTGATTATTCAACCAATTAATTACTAAATAGATATGATTAAAAATGATTTTAAAGTTAAGGATATTAACTTAGCTTCTTGGGGCAGAAATGAGATTACTCTTGCTGAAAATGAAATGCCGGGATTGATGTCGCTTCGCAAGGAATATGGCGATAGCAAGCCGCTTGAGGGCGCAAAAATTGTTGGATGTCTTCACATGACCATCGAAACCGCAGTTTTGATCGAAACTCTTGTGCATCTTGGTGCTGAGGTGCGTTGGAGTTCGTGCAATATTTTTTCGACGGTAGATCAAGCTGCTTCAGCAATTGCTCAAGCCGGAATCCCGGTATTTGCATGGAAAGGTGAAACCGAAGAAGAATATGATTGGTGCATACGTCAAACTATTGTTGGCGACAAAAATTGGGTTCCGAACATGATTTTAGATGATGGCGGAGATTTAACCAAAATGCTTCATCAAGAATATCCTGAAATTCTTAAAAATATAAAAGGCGTTTCAGAGGAGACAACTACTGGAGTGGCCAGACTTTATCAAATGCAAAAAGATGGTATGCTCAAAGTGCCAGCTATAAACGTCAATGATTCAGTTACAAAATCAAAATTTGATAATCTTTATGGTTGTAAAGAAAGTGTCATTGATGGCATCAAGCGCGCTACAGATGTTATGATTGCCGGCAAGATGGCAGTTGTTTGTGGATACGGAAATGTCGGTAAAGGTTGCGCCGAAGCTTTTAAAGCTCAGGGGGCGAGGGTGGTTGTGACTGAAATCGATCCAATATGTGCTTTACAAGCTTGTATGAACGGTTTCCAAGTTTTACCAATCGAAGATGTGGTTGATAAGGCTGATATTTTCGTTACAACAACTGGCAATGTTGATATAATTACAATTGAACATATGCGAGCCATGAAGGATTGTTCGATTGTTGGAAATATTGGGCATTTTGATAATGAAATTCAAGTTGAGGGGCTCAGAAATTTAAAGTGGAAAAACATAAAACCCCAAGTCGATCAAATTACCTTTCCCGATGGAAAGCGAATTATTTTGTTGGCGGAAGGAAGGCTTTTAAATCTTGGTTGCGCAACTGGACACTCAGCTTTTGTTATGTCCGCAAGTTTTACTAATCAAGTGATGGCACAAATTGAATTGTGGCAAAATCACCAAAAATATGAAAATAAAGTTTATATTTTGCCAAAAGAATTAGATGAAAAAGTTGCCATGCTTCACCTTGATAAATTGGGTGCAAAATTAACTAAGTTAAGCGAAAAACAAGCCAAATATATTGGTGTTACTCCCATTGGACCCTTTAAAACAAAAGAATATAAATATTAAAACGAATATAAATATTAAATTTTATGGAAAAATTTCAAATTACATCTACCGGATATCAAAAATTAAAAGCTCAACTAGATAAATTAAAAAATCAAGAAAGGCCGATCATCATTAAGCAAATTGCAACTGCGCGTGAGCTCGGTGATTTGCGTGAAAATGCTGAATATCATTCAGCTAAAGAAAGACAAGGTTTTATCGAAGCTCAAATTGCAGATCTAGAAGATAAATCTTTGCGCGCTGAAGTTGTTGATATTACAAAAATTGTGAGCGATAAAATTAAATTTGGCGCAACTGTGACTCTTGAAAATTTAAATAATTCACAAAAAATAACCTATAAAATTGTTAGTGAATTTGAGGCAAATATTGATGAATTATTAATTTCAATTAATTCGCCAGTTGCTAGAGCTCTAATTGGAAAAGAAGTTGGCGATGATGCTGAAATCAATACTCCAGGTGGCATAGTTAATTACGAAATATTGGAAATCAAATATCTCTAATTACGCTACTTGTCTAAAAAAGAAACATCAAAAAATCTTTTGTAAAAATAATTTGACAAGTTACAAATTCTTTTCAATATTGCTACGCAGAAGTAAACAAACCAAATCTTTGTTTCATTAAAACTTAACTCTTTGAATATAAATATGAAAAAAACTTTTTCTTCAAAAAAATCGGCTTTCTCTCTAATTGAGTTGTCGATAGTATTAATTATTATTGGTTTATTAATTGCTGGTATTACTGGTGGTGCGAGTTTGATTAAAAGCTCTGAGTTACGATCAATTATGGGTGAGGCACGTGGTTATGCAGTTGCCGTTAACTCATTCTTTACTCAGTACGATAGATATCCTGGGGATAGCGAGATAGCTGTTGGAGGTTCCTCCAAATGTAATGGAGACAGAGATAATACAATTGAATTTCATAATACACAAACAGAAGCAAGCAGCAAATGTGCAGAAGGAATTGAAGCGTGGAATGATTTGAAAGATATTGGTGCAATTGACTTAGCTCTTACTTTAGGAGACGATCAGGTCAAGCAGGATAACGTCCCAGCACTTACTCCGGTTACACACATACCTGGTTCGAAAATTAAAGGTGCTGGATGGGCTTTTGATTATCTCAGTACCGCCGATAGTTCGCTTCATAACGTTGTAGTTCTTACTGGAACAACAGTCGGAAATGTTACTAACTTGATAAATCACGCCACTCCAGCAAACAGAGGTGCTTCCGGTATAGTTGCTCCCGGAGATGCTTTATCTATTGACTCAAAAATTGATGACGGTGTTGCCAACTCTGGAAACGTTAAGGGTTGGGATAGAGTAGCGACAGGAGATCTATGCCGAAAGTCCGGTTCAGGAAACGAGGGTAAGTATCATATTGAAGCAGGCTCCAAAAAGAACTGCGTGCTTTCTTTCCGTGTTGACGTGAGTTCATAATAGCTACAACCTAGATAGACAATATATTACCCCGACATTCAAATGTGAGTGTCGGGGTTTTTTAATTATAAATACACAAATTTTTATGAAGAATGATGAATTAATTAAAGGACTAGTTAATTTTTTAATCCCCATAATTTTTCTTTATGGCTTATATTTTTTATCAGACCTTTTTATTGAGAATGGTTTTTTTGCCTTAGTGTATTCGGTTGTACTAATAATTTTGGGTTTGATGATGTTTAGCGCTAATAATGAAAATGAATTTTCAGCCTCAATAGGTAACTTAGAAATTGTAAGCTTTTCTTGTTCACTTATATCTATAATCTATCTTGCGATAATTTTGATTTTAATTACAAGCTTTCTTTCTGTTTAGCATTAAAATCCACCTTAAAAGACATCGCCTAACTCATCGAATTACTTTTAAATGAAGGGTTATAAAAATTCTGAGACAAAATTTGAGCCTTAAACCTTGCCAATCATAATTTGTTAAGACGGAATTTATAAGATATTTTAATTGCCATTGAGTTTATATAATGAAGAAATATTAGTGTTCATTTTGATCTAATTCTGACAAAATTACTTATCAAACAAAAATGAGAAAAATGATCTTTTTTTGCTACTATCTTGGTTATTATTGCGATTTCTTGAATCGTGCCTTCTATTAAATTTTTTTTCATTTCGATGATTTTGATGATGAGTTTTATTTCTATCATAATCGGCAACATGTTTTTTACCGAAATCACTGTTATTTTCTGAATTTTCATTGTGGTTGTTAATTTCTTCAAAATAACTTTTTTCTATGCCAAGTTGGTTAACTTTTCCGGTTGTGGTTTGCATGTCGAATTCCCTTTTTTCATCTTCAGATAATGATTTGCGTTTCTTGATATTAAAACCCTGAGAGCCGTTTTCTTCTGAAGGATGAAGAAATATATGAACGGAGTAATTTTTTTCGGTAGAAATTATTTCATTCTTTTTGAAATTCATAATGTATGCAAGTGTTTCTGGGCTTGCGTAGACATAAATTACACCAGTTTGTTTATCTGCGCATGCATGTCTGATTGCTCTTAAAATAGAAACCGCCAATATTTCAACTGACCGAACATAACCGGTTCCACCACAGTGTTTGCATGGTTCGGTAATGGTTTCGAAGAAGCTTGCCCCAAGTCTTTGTCGCGACATTTCAAGAAGTCCAAAAACACTTATTCTACCGAGTTGAATTCTGGCTCTGTCATTTTGTAATTCATCGCGCAAAGCCCTCTCGATATTACGACGATGCTTTTGTTCGTACATATCAATAAAATCAATTACAATTAGCCCCGCCAAATCTCTAAGTCGCAATTGGCGAGCGATTTCTTTAACTGCTTCGAGGTTAGTGTTAAAGGCTGTTTCCTCAACTCCCGATTCCTTTGTAGCTCTTCCGGAGTTGACGTCGATTGCAACTAATGCTTCAGTGTGATCGATTACAATTGATCCGCCGGATGGGAGCGGTATTTGTTTTTCGTAAAGAGCTGAAATTTGTTGCTCAATTCGATATTTGTTGAAAATCGGCACTCTATCATCGTGGAGCTTAATATTATTGGGTGCCGAAGGCATGGTAAGTTTCACAAAATTAGTCACTATTTCAAATGAATCTCGTCCTTCAACAATAACTTCATTAACATTTTCATTGTATATATCTCGAATACATCTTCTGATTATATCATCTTCAGCATGAATGAATGAAGGAGCTTTAGAGTTTTGCGACGTTTCCTTTATGTTGTCCCATAAGCGATTAAGATATTCGCAATCACGTTTGATTTCTTCGGGTTTTTTGCCAACTCCGGCGGTTCTGATTATAACTGAACGATCATTGCCAATATTAATTTCAGTTAATATTGAACGTAAAATTTTTCTATCACGAAAATTATCAACTTTTTTAGAAACACCCCCTTTATTTGGAGTATTGGCCATTAAAACGCAGTATTTTCCGGCAATAGAGATATAAGTAGTCATCGAAGCACCTTTATTACCTCTTTCCTCCTTGGATACTTGCACCAATATAAGTTGGTTGGGTTTTATAACTTCTTGAATATTGAAACGCTTATGAATGTTGTATATATTGCCGCCATATTCTGAAACTTCATCTTCAACAGAATAAGAGCCAGTTGTTATAGACTCGCCATCTAAATTTTCTTCTTCGTGATTCTTAGAGTGATTATTTTGGTAATTATTTGAATAACTTTGCCCACTCGAATTATCATCGTCTTCGCTTCGATTAGTTTGAATAATATTTAACTCCCTGAGTTTTTGTCTTTCGACTTCAGAAATTTGATAGTAATCTGGGTGAATATCTGCAAATGGAAGAAATCCGTGTCGATCAGATCCATAATCCACAAAACAAGCTTGAAGAGAAGGTTCAACTCGAGTAACTCGTGCTAGATAAATATTGCCCTTAATTTGTTTTATGGCTAATGCTGAGCGGTCAAAATCAAGTAATTTTCCATCACCACCAAGCACGGCAACGCGGGTTTCTTCGCGGTGTGCACCATCGATTGCAATTGTAATTTTTGTCATTTTTCCTCTAATAAAATGACGAGTGAATCAGCTATTTTCTAAGGAGAATAAAAATAAATTGAAATATTATTTATCATATTTTTTTCTGGTAAAATATCTTGAAACTAGCTGTTTGACTCGTTTGATTAAAATTTAACGTAAGTAATGACGATTCAAAATCGTTCATTAGTTGTAATTCATTTATTTTTTAAAGATGATTCAATCCATTTCAGATAAGAATCGGAACCGTCATCAATATTTTGGGATATAAATTGTGGTACTTTATATTCGTGTCCCTGAATGATTGCTTTTTTTATTTTATGATACAACGATTTTTTTGTTTTGAGGACAACTAAAATTTCATTTTGAATTTCAGGTTTGTTATCAAATATATAAAAGCTTTGAATTTTAGATATTTGTGCACATGCAACTAATTTATTTTCTAGTAATTTTTGGCAAGTTTTTTTTGCTAATATTAAGCTTTTATAAGTAGTTTTAATTTCAATAAATTTATTTTTCATAAGTAGCGATGATTAAAATTTTTGCCCACCGTGGTTTTGTTCAAAATAACATCAAACAAAACTCGATTGCAAGTCTTAAAAATGCTTTTAAGAACGGTTTTAAAGCTGTTGAATTTGATATTTGGTGGCAAGAAAACCAGTTATTTTTGAGTCACGATAAACCGAGCAAATCTTCGCTTTTTAACCTTCCGCGTTTTGGCGATTATTTTATTTATAACAATCAAATTGATTATTGGATCGATTTCAAAAATATTGATGAAAATAATGTGAGAGAAGTTTTGCGGCTTGTTAAAAATGATTTGGATTCAAACAAAATTAATTTAGAGCAAGTTTATTTTGCTCCTTACATCACTAATTCTGAGCTTGCAGAAAAAATTGCTCGCGAATTTCGCAATTTTTTTGGAAAGAAAATTAATTTTTTAGGGGTTTGTGACCACCAATCGCAAGTTTTGAAGATTTCTGAATTGCTTGATATTGAGGTTATCGATTATGTTTCGATTGACTATAAATTGATTACTAAAGGCAATCTTGAGTTGATCGATCCAAAAAAAATTTTCGCATGGACGGTTAACGATATTCATATTTATAACGATCTCATGGTGATGGGCGTTGATAAGTTCGCGACCGATAATTTGGTAATTTAGTTTTTATCAAGATTTACTTTATTGATACCTTGAATTGGTTCAGATTTATATATTGAGCGATACTTGCCGTTTTTTTGTTCTTGATAAACTTCAAAATAATCCGAAACACTGTCCCCGACCTTGTAAATAATTTTGGGACTCTGATCGTTTTTATCTTTTAAATACAAATCCCACAAGGTGAATTTTTTGTGACCATTTTCATAAATTGGATCGATTTTAAGTTCGCGATTAAAAATCACCTCAATAATTGATAATTGCCATTTTTTATTGGGTAGCTCGGTCGCAATTGCGCTAATTGAAGTTACGTTGACAAAATTATTTGATAAAGCCCCATCAGTTGATGGCGATAACGCATATAAATTGAAGGAGATGGTTAGGGGTTTAGATTTTATTTTCCATAAATAAGTGGTCCTAAGGTCAGAAATAATTTCGGGCGGTATTTTTCTTTTGCCAAAAAATTTTTCGATTTTTTTGATTAATTCCGGATATTTTTTGAAATCTGTGGACCAATCAACTGCATAATTTCTGTTGTCTATTGGATTGATGCTCCAACCCTCTTCAAAATCACCAAATTTAATTTTTTCAAGATCATATTTTTTGCTCCATTTTATAATAAAATTTCTATCAATAATTTTTCTATCGCCAAAAAATTTTCCTTTATTATCAATATATTTTCCGAGATTTTTTTTGTTGTGTGTTGAGACATAATTTTGATTTAAGAATTTTTCGAATTCTTCGACGGGTTCTAACGGATTAATAATTTTACCAAGCTCTTCAATTTCTGGATCGGATAGAAGTTTTGGATGGGCAAATTTTATGGCGCTTTCATCAGAATTTACGGCAATTTTGACATACTCTTTGTTAGATTTGACATTTGGCGGGGCAAATTCAAGAAGTGCACCATTGTCTTCGAGCGCAGGCTTGGCAAATTCACTAAATGATTTTAAGCGATCAGAAGCGTATTTGTAATTGTCGGAATCCAGATCAATCATGCGTTTCATGAATAATTTATTGTCGAGCAAGCTCCATGAACAATATTTTAGTGAGTCACGATTTATATAAATTGCTTCTTCCATGAAATATTCATCCATCTTGATCTCTGGGGCAACCAAGCGCAGGATTTCGGGGTTAGTTTTTATAGCTCTTTTAATAAAAATTTTATCTTCGTGTAAAATATCTGAGGCATTTTGAAATTGCTCCGGATCGATTAATATTGCTTTAAGAATTAGATTTCTATCTTGTTTTAAACACTCTGGAAGGTTATTGATTGCGTTTGGGTTTTTTTTAGAAACTTCTTGCAAAATGGCATCGTAATATCTTTCTTTATTTGAGCAAAAATCTTGGTTCTGAGCTAATGATTTATTGATGAATGAACTAAAAATTATGATTGGTAAGACAAGATTTTTAAGCATTATATCCTTTGATGGATTAACCTTTCATAGATGAGATGTCTTCGAGTTCGATGTTTTTGCAATTATTAAAGTAAACTACCAAAATCGCTAAACCAATTGCCGCTTCTGCCCCGGCAACTGTTAAAACGAAAATCGCAAAAATCTGACCAAGTAAGTCATTTAGGTAAACTGAAAATGCCACAAAGTTAATGTTTACAGAAACAAGCATAATTTCAATCGACATCAGAATTGAAATTATGTTTTTGCGATTTAAGAAAATTCCAGCTACGCCGATGCAAAATAAAATTATGGCGAGAGTAACAAAGTGATAATGGCTGATATAGTTCATAAAATTGATTATAAGTCGATTCCTTGGCCTGATTTTACATTGATAATTTCAAGCGATTCACCCCGAGTGCGATGCACTTGTGAAGCAATATTTTGTTTACGAATGAATCTTTTTTCGGGTTTTAAGGTTAGAACAATTGCTCCAATCATAGCTACAAAAAGAATTGCCCCCGAGACCTGAAATGGCAAAAAAAAGTCGGTGTATAAAATTTTGCCAATCGCTTTGGTATTGTGAATATTTTGCGGGGTCGGAAATTTAGTAATTTTGTTTGTGTAATTAATGTTAGAAAATTTGGTAATCAAGAATAGTTCACAAAATATTATGAGTGCGAGCATTGTTATTAATGGTTTGCGACGATTTATATTTTCGATAATTTTGAGATCAACATTAAGCATCATGACTACAAATAGAAACAAAACAGCAATCGCCCCAACATAAACAACAATTAGGAGCATGGCTAAATATTCGGCGCCTAGTAAAATGAATAAACCAGCAACATTAAAAAAAACTAAAATTAAAAATATTACAGCGTTCACCATATTTCTGGAGACGACAACGGCAAGTGAAGAAGATATTAAAACGAATGAGAAGATATAAAATAAATATAGTGTAAAATTCATTGAGAATGATTGTTAATTGAGGTTTAAACGATGTTGTTTAGTTTAAATTTTTAGTCAATTTTTTAAAAATGATTTTTAAAATTTAATGATTTTTTAGCGATTTTGAACATCGCATTCAATGCTTTTTTGAAGAGCATATTCATATCTTTCGCCGTTAGCCAAGAGCTTTTCTTTGTTGTAATAAAGTTCTTGTCGAGTTTCGGTGGAAAATTCAAAATTCGGACTTTCAACAATTGCATCGACTGGGCAAGCCTCTTGGCACAATCCGCAATATATGCATTTGAGCATATCGATGTCGTATTTGGTGGTGCGACGACTTCCGTCGGATCTTTCCTCAGCTTCGATTGTTATGGCTTGAGCTGGGCATATGGCTTCACATAATTTACATGCAATACATCTTTCTTCGCCATTTGGGTAGCGCCTGAGAGCATGCTCACCTCTAAAGCGCGGACTAATTGGTCCTTTCTCAAAAGGGTAGTTAAGAGTATATTTTTTTTTGAAGAAATATTTTAGGGTTAGCAAATGACCCATAAATATTTCTTTTAGTAAAAACGAATAGGCTTGTTTAAAAATTTGCATTTTTAGAATTTATTGAATGAAAACTATAAAGCTTGCGGTGCCAACCACCCACAATAGTGATAAAGGTAAAAATACTTTCCAACCCAATCTCATGAGTTGATCGTAGCGATAGCGTGGTAATGTGGCTCTAACCCAAATAAAACAAAATAGTAAAATTAATATTTTTAAACATAACCAAACAAATCCGGGAATAGCATTGCAAAATGCGCATTCAAAAGGAGCGAGCCAGCCTCCTAAAAATAAGATTGATGCAAAGGCTGAAATTAAAATCATATTGGCGTATTCACCCAAAAAAAACATTGAAAACGGCATTGAGCTATATTCGACATTGTAGCCGGCGACAAGCTCTGATTCAGCTTCGGGAAGGTCGAAAGGGTGACGATTGGTTTCAGCTAGAGCTGAGATAAAAAATAATAAAAACATTGGCAACATTGGTAAAACAAACCAATGATTTTTTTGAGCCAAAACAATTTCTGATAAATTTAGTGAGCCAGCGCAAAGGGCGACTGAAATGATGATCAAACCAATTGAAACTTCATAAGAAATCATTTGTGCTGAAGAGCGAATAGCTCCTAAAAATGCGTATTTAGAGTTTGAAGCCCAGCCCGAAATTATAATGCCGTAAACCCCAAGAGATGAGCTGGCAAGAAGATAAGTTACGCCGACATTTAAATTGGCAACTACAAAACTCTCAGAAAACGGAATTACTGCCCAGCCAATTAAAGCTAGAACAAAAGTGATAATTGGAGCGACTAAAAATAGAATTTTATTTGATTCACTCGGAATTATAACCTCTTTGAGCATTAGCTTTAAACCATCGGCCAAAGGTTGAAGAAGTCCAAATGGACCAACAACTGAAGGGCCTTTGCGTAATTGCATTGAAGCGATAACTTTGCGTTCCATAAGAGTTAAGTAAGCAACTGCTCCCAAAAGTGGTAATATAATTAATAAAATCTTTCCAATAATTGGTAAAATCAGCATTATTATAGGCAAAATTTGGCTATTAAAAAATTCG